>JANQRQ010000168.1 GCA_028284485.1 Planctomycetaceae bacterium
AACCTCCCGAAATGCGCGGTCTGACGTGCTGGATGTGGGGTTTATCTATATTACTGGTAATCAAAATCATTACTGGTAATCAAAATCGAACGGAACCAAAAATCAACAAAATTCAGAGCGTGATTTTCGTCATAACCCGTTCTGAAATAAGTAGCTGAGGAAATAAAAGGTTGTTGTGCTGCATCCAAATGCTCGATAGAATGTGAAGTGAGTCTAGAACTTACAGACTCGGGTTTCGGAAGCCAACTCAACTTTTCTCACAGTATTTAACGCCGGAGCCAAAAAAACGTTTCTGTTGAATTCGTTGAACATCGGCATTTCGCCATAGTCGGCTCTGGTTTTTTGAGTTTTCTTATTCCCATTCGTTACCTTGCAACCCCCGGATTCTAGGGTCTTGGGCACGAGGGCCATCACCATGCTTCGCAGAATGAACTCGGTAACACTCGCTGTCGTCTTCGCATTTACATGCGCCACAACGTTGGAGTTTGCCCACGCCCAACGAGGCGGGTTTGGTGGCGGCGGTGACGAACAGGGTGGCCGGGGTGGCTTTGGCGGTCGCGGTGGCTTTGGCGGACAGGGTGGCGGCCGCGGCGGTTTCGGCGGCGGCGATCGAGGTGGCCGCGGGGGCTTTGGTGGCGGTCGCGGTGGCTTCGGCAGCGGACGTGGCGGTCGTGGCGGCGGCGGAGGCGGCATCCTCCGACAGGTCCTGCAAGAATCAACACAGGAAGAACTCAAGCTTAACGACCAGCAAGTCGAACAATTGCAAACGCTTTCGGAAGAGTCTCGCAACAACCCGGAGATGTTCGAGTTGTTCGGCCAAATGCGGGACGCGTCCGACGAAGAACGTGAAGCGCTGCAGGAAAAAATGCAGCAGATGCGCGAAGACCAGGAAAAGAAATCGACGGCTGAGGTCCAAAAGATTCTCACACCCGAGCAGTTCACGCGAGCGCAGCAGATCGTCCTCAAAGAGGCGGGCGTGGCGGCATTCTCGCAAGACGATGTGGCTGCCAAACTCGGCCTCTCTGAAGATCAAAAGCAAAAAATCGCTGCCGCCAATGAAAGTCGTGATCAACGGCGACAGGAGCTTTTCGACCAGATGCGCAACGGCGAGATCGATCGCAGCGAAATCGGCGACCGGATGGCGCAATTACAGCAGCAGGCGGAAGGTGAAACGCTCGCCGTCCTCACGGCGGATCAACGCACGACCTGGCAGCAGATGATTGGCGAAACCGCGGCCGCGTCTGTCGCCCCTGCGACAACCACAACGGCGGCAACCGCAACCCCGGCAACGACGACTCCGGCGGTGACAACGACGCCGGCCGAAACCGGAACAACGACGACTGTTCGCACAGCCGGTGAAACCGGCAGTTTAGTTGTCGATGCCGGCAGTGGATCTGCCTTGCAACAGGATGTGACGGTTTCGTTTGGCGCTGAAGCAAGTGCTGCTGCAACTGCAGAAGATGGTGAACGCAAGCCGATCGAAAAGATGTCGTTTAACTTCCGGTATGCTCCCTGGCCGGACGTGCTCAAACTGTTTGCGGATGCATCTGGGATGACTCTCGATTTGAGCTACACTCCGACCGGTACATTCAACTACTACGACGACAAGGAATACTCGCCTCGCGATGCGATCAATGTCCTCAATGGGTATTTGTTGCAGCGCGGCGCAATCATGATTCGGCGGGACAACTTCCTGCATGTGCGCAGCTTCGACAACGAAGAACCGATTCCGCCGAACCTGATTCCTGAAGTCATCGAAGCAGACTTGGTCAATTATGCCAGCAACGAGTTGGTCCGTGTTGTGACCGATGCCAAGGCGGACGATTTGGATACGCTGGCGACCGACGTCAAGAATCTGCTTGGACCGCAGGGGAATGTGACGCCGATTCACGCTGCCAACAAGCTGGCCGTCCAAGGCTTGGTGAAGAACGTCCAGCAGGCTCTGCAAATTATTAAGTCGGTTCAGGAATCGGATGGCGACGTCGTCTTCCGTGCATTTGTCCTGCGGTACATCCATGTGGACGATGCCGAAACGACCTTGCGTGATTTGTTTGGCTTGCCGGAACGCGGTTATCAAAACGTCAGTAGCGCTGCCGGTGGTGGATCGAGTTCGACGAACCGGTCAACCCGCACCGGCGGAACGACCTCGCGATTCGGAAGCCGCACCGGTGGCTTTGGCGGGCGAACCGGCGGATTCGGCGGACGGACCGGCGGATTTGGTGGCTTTACCGGACGGGGTGGCGACACGCGAGGCGGCACAACGAATCGCACAACGCGACCGCAGCAAAACGCTCAGCCAAACGACGCTAGTTCCGATGTTAAGATTGCATCGAACACTCGGCTTAATACTTTGCTGGTCACATCCAATCCGACGAACATGAAAGTCGTCGAAGCGACGATTCAGGCGATCGATGTCGGAGCCGACCGAGGCGACGGTCGTGGTACCTTCGTTAACAACACGCCTCCTGAAGTCCCTTACCTCGAAGTCTACAAAGTCGGCACAGCGACTCTCGAAGAAGTCACGCAGACGGTTGACGTGTTGCATCCCGGGACGGTTGTCAACGACGACCCCGGTGACGACGCCATTCACATTATGGCAACCCCGTCGGAGCATTTGGAGATTGCTCGGCTGATCAATCGAATCGACGGCGGCACCAACGGTGGCGGCGGGCAAACGGTCGCCGTTTTGCAATTGGTGGGCGCCGACGTCATGACGACGACAGCCACTCTGCAGACGATGTTTCTGGCTGAAGGGGAAGATGCACCGAGCATTCAACCGGATGCATTGGGCAATCGCCTGATGATTCGCGGAAAAAGCGGACAGATCAACCAAATCCGACAATTGCTGACCGACATGAATGTGTTGGCGACCGGCAATGGTGGCAACCTCGGGCCGCGTGGTCCGATTCGGACGATCAATTTGGGAGGACGAGATCCCCAGCGATTGATCGAAATGTTGGAACGGGCCTGGAACTCGACCCATGAGAATCAGTTACGAATCGACATGCCTGGCGCTCGTGGCCCGGTTCGCGATGTGCGGATTCCTTCTGAAGGGTCAATCGATCCGCGCGGCCTGAACCAGGATAACCGCAACAACACCGAAACGCGTCGGCCGGTCGACGATATCGACCGTACACGCACAGAGAACTCCAACGACGCGCGGACTTATGGAACGGCCCAGTATCGGCGTCCCGTTCCCGATCTGACCGATTTGGCAGTCGCCTTGATTATGGAAGACGATACCGAGGCCCCCGTATCCAATGCCGTGCAGTCGACCGTCGTCCAGGATGAGGGTGGTCAGCAGGATGGTTTCCAAGGAGAACGCGGTTTTCCTCGTGGTCGAGGTGGTCAGTCTTACGACGAAGACCCGCGTGGCCGACAGCAGTTCCGTCGGGAGCAGCCGACCCAAACCAGCAAGCCGCCGATCCTGTTGCGAGAACAGAACGGCGAATTGATGATTATTTCGTCCGATGAAAATGCGGCCAATGAACTTGAAGCGATGATTCAAACCTTGGCCCAAACGATTCCTGTTGAAACGACCTGGACGATCTTCCATCTGACATCGGCCGATGCGACCGAAACGTCGACCATGCTCAGCCGTTTATTCCCGACCAGTTCGGTTTCGTCGGCACCGTCGTCGAGCAGTTCCGGTTTGTTTGGGGATGTTTCGAGTGGCCTCAGGACGATCGGCAACAGCTTGGCCGACGCGACTGGCCTGAATGCGACCAGTGCTGACACGCTTCAAATCATTCCGGAAACTCGCGCAAACGCACTCTGGATTTCCGGTCCGGCGTATCAAGTGCGACAGGTCGAAGACGTCCTCAAGATTCTCGATGCTTCCGAACTGCCGACATTGTTGCGTGACCGGGCCCCGCGTTACATCGAAGTGCGGTACGCTGACGTTACAGAAGTTTCGGAGATCGTTGAAAGCGTCTACAAAGACTTTATGGAAGTTCCCAATAGCCGTGGTGGCGGAGGTGGTGGAAACCCAGCAGCCGCTTTCTTCGGCGGCGGTCGCGGCCGCGGGGGTGATACCGGCGGTGGCAACGGCTCGTCCGCCCAACAAAAGGCACAACTGACGCTGGGTGTTGATACACGCACGAACGCATTAATCGTTTCCGCATCCGATACGCTGTTCCGCCAAATTGAAGGTTTAGTGCAAACGTTGGATCAGGCAGCTGAAGACGCCCAGCGGACTGTACGCGTCGTCAATGTTGGCGGGGCCAATTCAACCATGGTTCAGGAGACGCTGACCACGCTAATTCCCAAAGTGACGGTTGCAACCAGCGATGGAAATACGAGCAGCAGTCAACCGGGATCGAGCTCCTCCTCCTCTTCGTCATCGTCAGCCGATGCAGATCGAGCAGCCAGACTGCGGCAAATCTTCGGTGCTGGCGGCGGACCTGGCGGATTCGGTGGTCGAACGGGCGGCGGCGGATTTGGCGGTCGAACAGGCGGCGGTGGATTCGGTGGGCGAACGGGCGGCGGAACGACTGGCGGTCGTACCGGCGGATTCGGCGGCGGTGGCCGTGGAAGCGGAGGATTCGGCGGCGGTGGCCGTGGCGGATTTGGCGGCGGTGGTGGTGGACGTGGCGGCCGATAAGCCGACGGTTCGACTCGAACGGAGACACACACCACGCGATGGGGGAGATTGGCGCTTGTCGTGGGGCAAATGCCCTACGATGGCTGAGCGCCGGTTCGCTCAACGACTTTTCTCTCACACTACAGACAAGTTGTCTGTTATGATCTAGAAGTGGTAAAAGGGGAGACAATCCTTTTCGCGAATGCTTAACATCAATGAGCGTCTGGAAAGCAATTGAATAACGCTGTGATATTCAATCGTTAAATAGAATAGAAAGACGTTTCATCACGCGGCTTTCCGTTTGGAGTGGTACGGGGAAGGGGAGACCCAACTGGAGAACCAAGGCGGGTGACCGCAACCAACGGCGGGCAGCTGTAGACGGGGAATGGTGCGGCAATGGAAATCGGTGAAGTCCTACTGCGTCGTGGATTGATCGACACCGAACAAATGGATATGGCCCGCCAGCAGGCCAACGGCAAGCGAATCGACCAAATCGTGGTCGAGATGGGGCTTGTTTCCGAAGAAGAGGCGCTTAAAGCGCTGGCGGAAGAGCTGGGCCTGCGCTACGTCGAGCTGAAGAACTTTGAAGTCGACCAGGAGCTGCTGTCGGAGTTCCCCACGACCGCCATCTTTCGGCATTCGTTGTTACCGCTATCGCGCGAAAATGGGCGAGTCGAAGTCGCCACCAGCGACCCCTTCGATTTAGAGGCGCTCGACGAACTGAGTTCACTCAGCGGCTTCCGGCTGGAACCGGTACTGGCTCGACATTCCGATGTCATCGAGTTGATCAAGAAGAACCTCGGCGTCGGTGGCGATACGATCAACGAGTTGGTGGCCCAACGCACCGAAGAAGAAGTCGAGCTGCTCGAAGAACTGGAAGAGGTCGACAGCGAGCTGGCAGGCGAAGCGCAAGCGGCGTCGGTCATTCGCTTGGTCAACGAATTGTTGATCGAAGCTCTCGATCAGGTGGCCACCGACGTCCATATCGAGCCGAAGGAAAAAGGGCTGACGATTCGGTACCGCATCGATGGCATGTTACGGGTCCAACCGGTGCCGCCGGAGATCAATCATTTCTTCCCGGCCATTGTCACACGATTGAAGATCATGTCGCGGTTGAATATCGCCGAGAAACGGCTGCCACAGGACGGCCGAATTAAACTGCGGATTCACGGCCGGGAAATCGACGTGCGTGTTTCCATCATTCCGATGATTCACGGTGAAGGCATCTGTATGCGTCTGTTGGACAAAGGACGCATGGTGTTCGACTTGAAGAACGTCGGACTGCCCGATGACATGGCCAGGATGTTTCGCGATTTGGTCTCTTTGCCGCACGGAATCATTCTGGTGACCGGGCCGACAGGTAGTGGTAAAACGTCGACTTTGTACAGCGCGCTAAACGAGATCAAAAGTCCGACCACGAAAATGATCACCGTCGAAGACCCGGTCGAATATCAAATGGACGGGATTTCGCAAATTCAGATGCATGCCAAAATCGGACTGACATTTGCCGCCGGTTTGCGGAGCATCTTGCGGCACGACCCCGATGTGATCCTTGTCGGTGAAATTCGAGACGGTGAAACCGCCGAGGCGGCCATTCAGGCGTCGCTGACCGGTCACTTGGTCTTCAGTACATTACACACGAACGATGCTGCAGGGGCCTTTACTCGATTGATCGACATGGGTGTCGAGCCGTACCTGGCTTCGAGTACGGTCGAAGGCGTAATGGCCCAACGGTTAGTGCGTCGTTTGTGCAACAAGTGTAAGGAGTCCTACACGCCGGATCCGGATGATATTCCGAAGGATTTCCCAAAGCCTTATCCCGAACAATTCTATCGGCCGGTCGGTTGTCGCGAATGCCGCGATACCGGGTATGCGGGTCGAACAGGAGTCTTCGAGATCCTGTTGACGGACGAAGGAATTCGCGAGTTATGCGTCGAGCGGGCCAGTTCGGCACGCATTCGAAATTACGGATTGGAACATGGCATGATTACGTTGCGCCAATGCGGTTGGAGGAAGGTGGCCGAAGGCGTGACCAGTATCGAAGAGGTGGATCGTACCACGATGGGAGATCTCAACTAATTTCCAACAAGTCCTCGTTGGCGCCAGGCGTGGATTGTTTTTGCCGTTTGAACGCAGGTGGCGTCGACGATTGAAACGACAGCGGCGAAAGTGATGGCTTCATCGGCCCAAATCGTAGTGGCCGGGGTTTAATGGTTAGAGGTTTTTCCTTCAGTAGTCAGACGAAGGTTGATTAACGAATGCCCGAATTTCAGTACGTTGCTCGCGAGATGTCCGGCCAGCAGGTGACCGGCCAGTTATCGGCCGGCAGCGTGCAGGAAGTGGTTTCGTCGCTTTCCGCGAAGCAACTTTTTCCCATTAGCGTCGATTTGGCGGAAGAAGCCAAAGCCCAGCAGAAGTATGAAGGGAAAAGAGTCCGCGCGCGTTACCTCGCGGTGTTTTACACCCAACTTTCCGACCTGTTGCGTTCCGGCGTGCCGTTATTGCGGTCGTTGGAATTGTTGGAACGCCAAACAAACAACCAGGCTTTGAAAATCGTAATTTCGGATGTGCGCGATCAGGTGGCCGACGGTACGCGTCTGGCCGAAGCGATGCGTGCCCATCCGAATGTCTTCTCCGAGCTGGCGGTCAGCATGATTCGGGCTGGTGAAGAAGGCAGCTTTTTGGAAGACGTCCTGCAGCGAATTGCGTATTTCACCGAACACCAGGAAGAACTCAAAAGCCGCGTCACAGGTGCGATTGCGTACCCGGCGTTTTTGATGGTCGTCGGGACGATCATCGTCACGCTGATGTTGATTTTCTTCGTGCCGAAGTTCGAGCCGATCTTCGAGCGATTAGAGTCTCGCGGCGGGTTGCCGGTCGCGACGACGATCCTCATGACGATGAGTAATTTTCTGGGAGAGTATATTCTATTCATCGTGCTGGCATTGATTGGCGTGGGAATCTTTCTGAAGCAGTATGCCGCGACCGATGTCGGGATGGAGAACATCGACAAATTGCGGATTCGTACTCCGGGATTGGGGCCGATTGTCCGCAGTTTGGCCATTGCCCGGTTCTGCCGAATTTTGGGGACGTTGCTGAATAACGGTGTGCCGATCCTACAGTCGATGCGCATTTCTAAAGATGCGACGGGCAACCGTGTGCTCGCCGACGCGATCGGTGTTGCGGCCGACAATATCTCGTCAGGGAAATCGTTGGCGCAACCGTTGAAGGCGAGCGGCGAGTTTCCGGAAGAGATCGTCGAAATGATCGCGGTTGGCGAAGAGGCCAACAATTTGGAGAATGTGTTAATTAACGTTGCTGACAATATGGAACGGCTCACCTATCGTCAGTTGGAGTTGTTCGTGCGACTGCTCGAACCGATTATGCTCATCATTATGGCGGGCTTTATTCTGTTCGTCGTCGCGGGATTATTGCTGCCGGTCTTTCAAAGTTCGGGGGCGTTGTAAAATCGAATTACGAATCGTTGGGGCGCGTCGCTGGCGAAGTCCCAAGACAACGGGAAGTGAATCGATCATAATCATCGGCAAGCAGCCGTAATTATTAGGATGGGGCGAATTTGAAATCGGCCCAATTGGCTTACACAGGAAATGAGGGAGGATGACTAATGCAGAAGTTTCATCGAAAGACTCGTCGTCGGGGCGGTTTCACATTGTTGGAAGTTTTGTTGGTGCTCGCGATTTTGGGCGTGATTGCGGCGATTGCCGTTCCCCAATTACTCGGACGCCAGCAAGAAGCGATGATTAAGGCGACCGCTTCCAGCGTGAAGGGCTTGGAAGACGCGGTCAAGTTGTATGCGGTCGAACACGATGGACGGTTCCCCGCAACATTGGATCTATTGCTGAGCGGCGTTGATGAAGAGACCGGCCAGGAACGCGCGCCCTACTTGGAAGATATTCCGGCCGACGCCTGGGGCAATGTCTTGAATTACGAGTATCCCCCGACGGGTGAGCGGCAGACGATGGGTGGCAAACCGGCCATTTGGTCGTATGGCCCCGATATGCAGGACGGTACCGAAGACGACATTAACAATTGGACGTCGAAGTTTTCACAGTAGCCTGCGAACCGATCGCATGGCGTTCGATTGTCAGGAGCAGTATTGAGTCAGCAGCGATGTTGACGAAACGAAACCTTTGATCCGGAACGATGGCGATGCCGATATGGTTACTCGCAAGACGGCCCCAAAGAACGATCGAACTCGAGTGAAACGGGCTTCCTCCCGGCCCGTTTTGCAACCGAATCGTTCCGGATACACGTTGATGGAAATGCTGCTGGTCGTGGCCATTTTGATGGTCATGGTTTCGATGGTTTTTCCGTCGATCATGCGGATGTACGCCGACCACGGATTGAAAACGGCGGTGGAAGAAGTCCGCGTTAAATTGGCCCGCACGCGATATTTGGCGCTCGATAGCGGCACGATCTTCCAGTTTCGTTTCGAGCCGGGCGGGCAGCATTACATTGTGCTGCCGTACGAGCTGACAGCCCAAGAGGAAGAATCCGAGATGACGCTGTTTGGCAGCGCACCGTCGGAGTCGTACTTTTTCGGGCAAATCCCTGAAGACATGCAGTTCGAGTCGGTTTCGGATTCGACATTCGGGGCAGAACGATTGTCGGAAGACTGGCTTTCCGGATTTTCCGATAAGCGCTCGATCGAGGAGATCACCTGGTCGCCACCGTTATTATTCTTTGCCGACGGCAGCGCGGTCGACGCGTTGTTTAACATTTACGATGAGCAGAATCAGTACCAGGCCATATCGCTGCGTGGTTTGACCGGCGCAGTCAACGTGGACCGTGTCCGCATGAGGCCTCGCACATGAAACGCATCATTCACATCGATCAGAACGACTTGAGTCGCTCCGGCATAAATGCGAATCGTGTGCGGTACGGTTTGACATTGTTAGAGGTGATTATTGCGCTGGGAATCTTTCTCGCGTCGATGTCCGCCATTAGCCAATTGATCAGCAACGGGACGCAGGCGTCGATTCAAGGTCGGTTGATGACGCAGGCCATTATGCGCTGCGAATCGAAAATGGCTGAAGTGATCGCCGGTGTTGAAGCGATGGAAGCAGTCGAGGACGTACCATTCGCTGACGACGAGAACTGGTTGTGGAGTATGGAAGTTGTCGCCGGCCCCGAAGAGGGTTTATTGGAGCTTTACGTGTTTGTGCAGTACGTGGGCGGCAGCACGTTGTCGAATACATCATTCAGCTTGAATCGGTTCGTGCGCGATCCACAAATTTGGGTTGATGCTGCATTGGCCGAGGAAGAAGCCGCTCTTGCTGCGGAAGAGGAGGCCTTATGACCTTCGCTCGGCGGAAAGTGGCGGAAAGACGATCGATGACGGGGCAGGCCTCCCGGCGTCGGCAATCAGCGAATGCACGACGACAAACACCAGTCGGTTTCACATTGCTGGAAGTGTTGCTGTCGATTTCGTTGACGGTGATTTTGCTGTCGGCGGTTTATGCCGCCATGGAAATGCATTGGACGTTCTCGACGATCGGGCAGATCGAAGTCGAACGGAGCCAGGCGGCGCGCGTGCTTCTGCAGAAGATCGGGGCCGACATCCGGTCGGTCGTGTACCGAGCGGCTGACTCGTCCTCGACCGATTCGACCACGACAGAAGAGACAACAACCGATCAGGGGACAGGAGTGCCGACGACCGACGACACCATGACCGAGGAAGAAATCATTCCCGGAGTTCAATTGAGTGTCGGCGTCGTGGGAGACGCGACGTCCTTGTTGCTGCATATCAGCAAACCGATGCGCGACACGAGTTTTACGGCCCTCGAAACCGGCGAGGATACAGCCGCCTACAACAGCGATTTGTTATCGGTGGCGTACCTAATGGCCGGTTCGGAAGGAAACATTGTTCTGGAAATGATGCCCATCGAGTTGCCGGAAGGCACCGGTTTGACCCGCGTGCAAGGCGACCGTCTGCTGATGAGTCTGGCCGACTTGCAAGGGGATAGTTCGTTCTTGCAACAGCAGACGGAAATCCTGGCTCCTGAGGTCACGTATTTAGAATTCGCGTACTTCGATGGGGTCGAGTGGTTGGAAGAATGGGATAGTACCACGTTGGCAGCGTTACCGACTGCCATCGGAATCACGATCGGATTCGAAGAAATCGAACAGCAGTCAGGGCTGTTTAATACCGGCACGATCGCGCCGCGAACGGTCAGTGCGTCCACCAATTCTTATCGCTTAGTGGTGGCGTTGCCGTTGGCCGACAATCCGGCGGAAATCGAAATGAGTTTGTGACGCGATCAAAGAGAATATGGAAAGAGATTGAGAACAGTTTCAAAAACGGACGCGGCTCCTACCGAGCCGGATCACGACATCATGAGCACACGATCGAATCAACCGAATCAACGATGCCACGCCGTGGGAACAGCTCGCTTGCGGCGTGGAAGCGTGCTGTTGGTTGTGTTGGTGGCGGTCGCGTTGTTGTCATTGGGTGCTTATGCCTTTTCGGAGTCGATGATTTCTGAGTACGAGTCGACCACCATGTATGGCCGGGCGGCCCAGGCTCGCGTGTATGCAGAATCGGGTATTGAAAAGGCGGCGCTGGTCGTCGGTGACCGGGTGACGTATCCGTCGGAAATGCTGTATCACGAGCCGGCCCTGTTCCAAAATATGTTGATGCGCGATTCGGAAGAAGCGCGGGGTCGTGGTCGATTCAGCCTGGTGGCGCCCGTGGAAAGCATCGATGCTTCGGTGCCGCTTCGATTCGGTTTAATTGACGAAGGCTCGAAGTTGAACGTCAACACGATCCTGTCATACGAACTCGAAGACGAAGCGATGTACAGCGAAATGTTGATGTACCTTCCGGAAATGACATACGAATTGGCGGATGCCATTCTCGATTACATCGACGAAGATTTCGAGCCCCGCGAGTTCGGCGTCGAGGACGATCTTTCAAGCGATCCGCCGATTCCGGCGAAGAATGCACCGCTGGAGACTTTGGACGAATTGTTGTTGGTTCCGGGAGTCGATTCGTGGCTGCTGTACGGCGAAGATACCAACCGTAACGGACTGCTCGACCTCAATGAAGATGACGGCGATTTGACGCCACCGTTCGACAACGGCGACGGAGTGTTACAACTCGGTTGGAGCCAATTTCTGACGGTCACCAGCCGCGAGATCAATTTGATGGCGGACGGAACCGAGAGGATCAATGTCAACAACAGCACATTGACCGACTTGTACGACGAGTTGGAACTCGAACTGGGAACCGAGTATGCCGACTTTGTCGTTGCCTTTCGGATGAATGGTCCGATTCCCGAAGAAATTCCCGAGGAAGAAGAAAACCCTCAGGGGGGCTCGGGCGGCACGGTCGGCAGCAGCACGAATCAGGAAGAGCAAGCACTTCAGAACGCAGCAGCGGCAGTTGCCGGCGCTGTGGCCGGGGGTGGAGACGCAGCGGTCACGCGGGGCGGCATGGACCTGTCCGGAGGCGGATCGGTGACGATTGAGTCGCTGTACGAGCTGATTGGTTCGGCAGTCGAAGTGGAAATTGAAGGGGAGTTGACTTTGATCGAAAGTCCTTGGACGGCCGATCCCGGCGACATGCAGTCGTACCTGCCGACGATGATGGACCTGCTGACAACTGTGGATGATCCTTACATCGAGGGTCGCATCAATATCAACCAAACGCGGTTCGAAGTGATTCGGGGTCTGCCGGGAATGACCGACGGACTGGCCGATTCGATCGTTCGGATGCAGTTGATCGGTTCGAATGGCGAGCCGCTTAGCGACGCGATGACTGAGCGGGCCACGACCGGTTGGCTGGTCACGCAGGGGCTAGTCGATATTTCCATGATGCGCGACCTGGACAAATACATCACCGCCCGCGGGGACGTTTACCGTGTGCAATCGGTCGGCTACTTCGATGAGGGGGGGCCGACCGTCCGCATGGAAGCCATCATCGATGGCACCGAGTATCCACCGCGGATTGTCTACATGCGGGAATTGGATTTGAAAGAGGTTGGCAAAGGGTACACGTATCAACAACTGTCGTTTGGAGCAGTGGAGTAAAGGGCACGATTTGCGACGTCGAAACTCGTGACGGGTAACACCTCGGGGGCCGATCGTAGCAAGTTGGCGAAACAATCAGGCCGAGTCAGCGTTTCGGGCGGGGAATCGGTCTTGTCCGGGGCTGCCGCAGCATTGAAGATAGAGAGTGGACAATTCCTTTGTCCGCGACCGAATATGGCGTCGTCGTGACGACAATCCGACACGGGAAAGCAAAATTATGGCTGACTTACTTGCCATCGATTGGGGACATGAGCAACTTTGCGGTGTCGATGCCGGCGCCGGTAAAGGGAATGCTCGCGCAGAAAAATGCTTCGTGCTGACTTGGCCCGACGAAATGAATCCGGTCGAGCAGCCCGACGAAGCGGGAGCCTGGCTGAAAGCGCAGCTCGAAGAGCAAGGCATTTCGACCAAGCAGGTTGTTGTCACCTTGCCCCGAGAATCAACAATTGTACGGCATTTGGAGCTGCCGGAAGTTCCCGATGACGAGTTGCCCGATCTGGTGCGTTTTCAAGCGACGACCAAGTCGTCGTTGCCATTAGATCAGTTGCTGCTTGACTATCTACCGCTACCACAGCGAGTGGGATACGAGGGGCGGGACGTGTTATTGGCGACCGTTCCGAAGAAACTCTCTACCACGATTCAGCAGGTACTCGGCGCGGCCGGAATGGAATTGACGGCGTTGGGAATCACGCCGATTGCGATCGGCGAACTCGTTCACCACGCGTCGACCAGCAAAGATGATGAAACGGTGTTGATGCTGGCTCGGCACGGGCAGCGAGTCGAAATTTCGGTGATGCGTGGCAAGCACTTGCATTTTTCGCATTCGGCCCAGTTGCACGGCGACAGCGAGACGCGCAACCTGCAGACGATCCTTTCCGAAGTCAGTCGGTCTTTGGTGGCTTTACAGAAGGTATTCGGGAGCACGGAGATTTCTCACGCCTGGGTCGTCGGTCGTGAAGAAGACAATCAGTCGTTGGTCGACGCCCTTAAAGAACGGCTTTCGTCTGAGGTTTCTGTTATCGACCCGCTGTCAACGACCGGGGTGACGTCGTCGGCGAGCGATGTTCCCGGCGATCGCAGTTTGTACGCCGGCCCGATCGGCATGATTTTGTCTCGGACGGACAATTTGGTTGATGCGGTCGACTTTTTGAATCCGCGCAAAAAGGCCGTCAAACGGGATACGCGAAAGGTCAACGCGGCGATTTCGGCCGCAGCGATCGTAGTGTTGTGCATTATCGGCTATTCGTTTCGATCTTCGAAGATCGGCGACCTCGATGCGGAAATCGGCGGTCTGCAGGAGCGAGATGCGGAATTGAAGGAATTGTTGGAATTGGAGTCGTCGAAGGAGGCGCTGACGACGTCGGAAGAATACAACGACTGGGAAGCGACCCGCGTCCGCTGGCGCAATCCGGTGACAGAAATCGTCACCAGCATACCGAGTACCGATGACCTGCTGTTTTCGGAAATGCGGCTGGAGAGTAAGTCGGGCGAGTTTCCGGGAATTGTCTCTGGCACGGTCCATGCAAAAGCACGCTACCACGTCGAATCGTTGCAGCGTGAACTTTCAGACGCTGGTTTTCGCGTCAAACCGAATCAAATTACCTACGATGCCGACGATGGGGAATTTCCCTATCGATTCCGCTTGGATGTCGATTTCAGTCCGACGGCGGTGGCCAAAGCGGCAGAGGCAGAAGAATCGAAGGATGCGGAAACCGACTCTTCCGCACCGAGAACCCGGCAGCGAGTTGGAGACCGAGCGGCAGTCGCCGGGGAGGAAAGAAGCTAATGCAACCACGCGAAAAGTATCTGCTGATCGGACTGTTGACGGCGGTGGTGTTGTGGCAAGGCGTGCCGATCGTCACCAGTATCGTCATGGATCCGATCAACATGCGTAACACGCGGATCCAAAGCCTGGGAAAGTCGGTCGAAGAGAAAGAAATCCGAGAGCTCGACCTGATGCGGGCGTTGGCATTGCGTGGCAAATTGAAAACTCGCAGTCTGCCGCCCGATCCCAACCGTGCACAGACGCTGTATCAGCAATGGTTGACCGATCTGGCGAATATGGCCGGGTTTGTTGAACCGGAAGTCATCCCGCGGGGGCGCAACGATTCACGCGACGTATTCCAACAAATCAGCGTGAGTATCAACACTCAGGCACGCATGGACCAAGTGTGCCAATTCATGTATTGGTTCTACCGGGCCGACTTGGCTCAGCATTTAACAATCATCGATATGACCTGCGCAGAAGTCGAAGGGGATCCGTTGATTGAAATTTCGATGACAGCAGAAGGGCTGTCGTTGGTGAATGCGCCGCCGCGCAGTACGCTGTTCCCACAGGCCTTCTTGGCGAGCGACATACCAGCCGGCGCAACATCGTTCGAAGTGGTCGATCCGTACAATTTCCCGAAAGAAGCTCCGTTTCGCGTGCGCATCGATTCGGAATACTTCACGGTCACCGCGATGGACGAAAACAAATGGACCGTTGAACCGGCTTCGGACATGACGGTCGCGTCTGCCCATCAGCAAAGTGATTTTGTTGAACTCAGCCCGATCAATGAGGATTATGCTGACATCACGCCGGAAAATTACCGCGACTTCCTGCCGTTCAATCCGTTCGTCAAGCCGCCGCCTCCGTACGAGCCCGAGTTTGCTCCGATCGGGTTGGTCGACTACGTACGTGGCGATCCGTTGAAGCAAAAGATCGCAGTCGTTGGGTTTAACCCGGCTGAAGGAACCTACCGCTTGTCGGGCGATATTCAAACGGGGATGTCAATCGATCCGACGACCGGGGAATTGACTTGGGACGCTCCCGATGAGCAGGCGGTTGGCGAGTATCCTGTGACAGTGGAATTGGCGAAGGGCAACGAAGAATCGCACCTGTCGCAAGTCGTAAAAATCGAACTTCGCGAACCAAATGTTCCGCCCGAATTTGAAGCAATCGATGAACAGGTGGCCGTGTTGGGACGTGAGTACAAGTTGAAGCTATCGGCCGAAGACAAAGGTCCCAACGCAACCGAAATCACGTACAAGTTGGGCGAAGGTGCGCCGGAAGGTGCCGCCATTGACGAGAAGTCGGGCGAGTTGACATGGACACCGCCGGTCACCTTGACACCCGGCCAGATCAATCTGGTGGTCGAAGCGACTGATATCGGCCGTCCGCCGGCCACGACTCCGCTGTCGATTCCGCTTCAAGTGATCGACGACAAAGCCCAGTTCACTTTTTATACGGGATACGTCACGCAGGACGATGTTCCGATGGCGATGTTTTACAACCGCCTGGACAATACGACGTTTTACCTGTCAAACGGTCAGTCGATGAACTACGGCGGAATCAAAGGAGTCGTCCGAAAGATCGAACGCAAGTACATCCTCTTCGAAATCAATGGAAAGCTGTGGCGTGTGCCGCATGGCGAAAATCTGCGCTCGATGCGCGAATCGGTTGAGACGGCTGCCACGAGTTAGCGAGAACGATTCAAGCCTGATGCGCGAAGCTTTTCGCGATGGGCCTTCCTATGCATGGTGAAAGAGCCACAAGCGGATGGGATAGCAACCCATCAAATTTCTCCTACGGATTGTAAAGCCGACTAATATCGGGCATGCTATACATGTCGGATGCGCCCGGCGATGTGGCCGTGCCGCGTGACCCTGGAACGCTGCGAGAGGGAGTGCTGATCATGACCCATAACAACTCTGTGAATTGTCCCGACTGTGCCGGCGAATTGAATCGCCGTGACTTTGTGCGCGTGGCAGGAACGGCCGCGATGGCAGCCGGAGTCGCTCCCCTTCTGAGTGATCGCGCCGCTGCTGCTCCAAGCCCCGGAAGCGCTGCGGAAACAACGGCAAAACTGCTTTATGAATCGTTGACCGATTCTCAGAAAAAAGTCATTTGCATGCCGTTCAACCACAAAAAACGCACGACGATCAATCCGAACTGGCATATTACCGAGCCGGTCATTGGCGATGACTTTTACACAACCGAGCAGCGACAACTCATTTTGGATGTCCTGCGAGGCGCCACCAGCGAGGACGGCTACGACAAACTGCAATTACAAATGGACGACGACGACGGCGGTTCGGACAACTACTCTGTGGCATTGTTCGGCAAGCCGGGAACCGGAAAATTCGAATGGGTGATGACCGGCCGTCACCTGACGATCCGTGCGGATGGCGATAGCGCGAAAAATGTCGCTTTTGGCGGCCCGATTGTTTACGGCCACGGTGTCGAAGAACCTTCGGCGAATCTCTTCCACTATCAAACCAAGAAGGCCAACGAGGTGTTTGGAGCGCTCGACACCGATCAGCGCAAACAAGCATTGCTGAAAAAAGCGCCCAAAGAAAGCGCTGTTCCGCTGCAAGGGAAAAAGGGAAACTTCCCCGGTGTCGCCGTAGGTGAACTTTCGTCGGATCAGAAGGAGTTGGTCGAATCGGTTGTGAAAGTGATTTTGGCACCGTACCGCACGGAAGATGTCGAGGAAGCTTTGGCGATCCTCAAGAAGGGTGGCGGGCTGGAAAGCCTGCACCTGGCGTTCTATCAGGACGGTGACCTCAACGACGACCGCGTCTGGGATATTTGGCGGGTCGAAGGTCCGAGCTTCGTGTGGCACTTCCGCGGTGCACCGCACGTACATACCTATGTGAATATCGGACTGAAGAAAAACGCCTGATTTCAGGAAACTCGTATCGCAGCAACCAGCACCCACAGTCTCGTCGTCGAGATTGTGGGTGTTGTCACTTTTACAGTTGACGGTTGCTTCGATGAGAGATGTCTCAATGACGAGGCAGCCGCGAGGTCGTGCAAATGTTTTTGGGAATTGAAATCGGTGGAACAAAGCTGCAGCTTGGCCTCGGAGACGGCCGATCTGGGTCGCTCGCTGCATTGGAACGGCTCGACGTCGATGCTAACGCCGGCGCGCAAGGAATTCTCGGGCAGATCGAACAGTCCGGCCGCCGATTGCTGGGTAGCTACGAGGTTTCTGCCATCTGCATCGGATTTGGGGGACCGGTTGATTCAACAGCGGGTCGCGTTACTGTCAGTCATCAGATTTCGGGTTGGAAAGACTTTCCGTTGGTTGAGTGGTGCCAGGAAAAGTTTGGCATTGCCACGGTGCTTCACAATGATTGCGACGCGGCAGCGGTAGCCGAGGCGACATTGGGTGCCGGCCGAAGTCATCGGGTCGCATTTTTTGTGACGGTTGGGACAGGCGTCGGCGGGGGCTTGGTGATCGATGACTGCTTGTATGACAGCGAGCACTCGGCGGCGGCGGAGATCGGGCATTTGCGACCAGGTCTCGATGCTGATCGAGCGGACAGAACGATTGAATCATTGGCAAGCGGACGCGGTATCGAATCGGCCCTGAGAGCGCGGCTGGCCGACGGCGAGATAGATCAGTGGCACACATCGAAGGGGCCGATCGACTCGGATGACCGTCTCGATCTACTGAGCCGCTGTGCGGGGCGCCCAGAGGATCTGTCCGCACGAGAGATTGCCGAGGCAGCCGCCGACGGTAACCTCGCGGCATTGGAAGTGTTGCACCGCGCCACACGCGCACTCGGTTGGGGCATTGCGCAGGTCATCACGTTACTGTCACCGGGAGTCGTGGTCATCGGTGGGGGCGTCTCGTTGATCGGCGAGCGCTTGTTCTTCGAACCGATTCGGACGGCTGTTGCCGAATACGTCTTTCCTCCGCTCGAAGGCAGCTACTCGATCGTGCCCGCCGAGTTGGGAGAAGAGGTTGTTGTGCATGGGGCCTTGGCGTTGGCGGCGAGCAGCGCACTTGGATCAACGGGGCCGTCGCAGTAACATCGGAATACTGGCGGTTGCATTGGAGCCGATCCATTGAAAGCACGACACGACTTCGCCAACGGTAATCCGCGGCCAATGCTCTGATGATGACGGGAACCGACCGGCATCCGCAATTCAACTGGCGTGAACCAACGGAGTGGAGTGTCAGAATGTTGTGGATCGTGCTTGGATCGATGTTGGTGTTTTTCTTCATCGCAATTTCACTATGGGCCTCGGTTCAGAGCTGGCGTGACGTTGCTTCGGGTTCTCCGAAGTACGAATCGGTTGCTGATGTCACCGGAATTTGGAATCGTGAAGTTCTCGAAAGCATTCTCGGTGCGTCTGATGCGAATGATTGTTACCATGTCACTCCATCGCAGGTCCGACGAATTCGCCGACCGATGTGGAAAGTATTGTTCGACAGTGAAACCACCGATGTCTTTTGTCTCATTGCAACAGTGGTCTCGCCGATTGTTTACTACTTTCAAGCTGAGCTTGGGCAGGCCATGTTGATCCTCTTAGTTGGATATGTCGTCGTTGGCTATGCTCTTGCTGCGTTCTTCACGATGAGATCATTAGGGTCAAACAAAGTGCACTAAGCAAAAACGAGTTTGGATCATCGACTTGAAAAGTTAGGAAGTTTTTGGATGTCGTACCGTCGCCTGGGCGCGATCAAATCGCTTGAAGACTTTACGCAATACGTCGATTCGCTGGGGCTGGAGCTGCCGGTCGATGAGAGGTCGCTCACCCAGGCCGAAGGTTCTCCGTTGGCGGAACCAATCACAGTCGGCGAATTTCAAGTCGGCAACCGTTGGGCTGTCCATCCGATGGAAGGATGGGATGGGACAACGGACGGCAAGCCGAGCGAATATACGATTCGTCGTTGGAAAAACTTCGGGCTTTCTGGTTGCAAGCTGATATGGGGCGGGGAGGCGTTTGCCGTGCAGCCGGACGGGCGGGCCAATCCGAATCAGCTGCATTACCGCGCGGAAAACCGCGAGCCAATGCGAAAGCTACTCGACACTTTGACGACGGCCCATACCGAGCGTTTCGGGCCAAATGCTACCGACGACCTGTTGGTCGGTCTGCAACTGACGCATTCGGGGCGTTTTTCCAGACCGAACAAAAAGGACAAGTTGGAACCGCGGATTGCTTATCATCATCCGGTCCTCGATCAAAAATTTGGTATCGATCCGGGCGACGATACTGTCGTGCTTAGCGATGACGATGTTCAACGATTGATCGACGCGTACATCACCTCGGCACGCATGGCTTACGAGATCGGTTTTCGATTTGTCGACGTGAAGCATTGCCACGGGTATCTGGGGCATGAGTTTCTTTCTGCGTATAGTCGACCAGGACCGTACGGCGGCGATTTTGAAGGACGCACCCGATTCCTGCGAGAGATTATTGCGGGGATCAATTCGGCCTGCCCCGATTTGATGATCGGCGTGCGGTTGTCATTGTTCGATTGGGTATCATTTCGGCCCGACCCGGAAAAGACCGGTGGCGGCAAGTTCGGCCCGGGCATTCCCGATGAGCATCCCGATAGGGACTATCCGGGATTCGGATGCAATCGCGACGACCCTGTTCACGCGGAGCTATCGGAGCCGATTCGATTGTTGAAGCTGATGAGGGACGAGTTGAACGTCGCGATGGTGAACGTTTCCGCTGGATCGCCTTATTACAATCCGCATATCCAACGCCCGGCATTCTATCCTCCCTCGGATGGATATCAGCCTCCGGAAGATCCGTTGGTCGGTTGTGTCCGTCAGATTCTGGCCGTCCGCGACGTCAAACAGCAAGTCCCGGGATTGCCTCTGGTGGGATCGGCCTATTCATATTTTCAGGAGTTTCTGCCCAACGTGGCCCAGGCAGTGGTTCGCGATGGTTGGGTTGATTTCGTGGGAATCGGAAGACTCGTCCTGAGTTACTGGGACATGCCGGCCGACGTTTTGGAAGGCAAGCCGCTCAAAACGAAACAGGTGTGCCGCACGTTTAGCGACTGTACGACCGCTCCCCGAAATGGTCTCCTTTCGGGCTGTTTCCCATTGGATGAATATTACAAATCGTCGGCAGCGGCTGAGGAACTGAAACAGGTGAAGGCTCGTTTGCGAACCGATTTGCAATAAACGGTCCGTCCGACGCAATTTGTAACCAGCGAGGCCTTTTGTTCCACGCCTCATTACCGACGATCGGGAATTCTTCCCGGTTGCACGTTTTGAGGCAAATGAAGTACATTCTTGCAACGCAGTGAAACACTGCTCATTCGTGGCCACCTTATCGTGAAATCGAAAAAGGGATGTCATGTTCGAGCGGGCACGGTAAACACACGTCACTGCAGGGGCGATTAGCTCAGTTGGCTAGAGCACCTCGTTTACACCGAGGGGGTCGGCGGTTCGAGCCCGTCATCGCCCATTTTCGTTTCGCGTGGTGGTATGGAGTCGATCGACAACCGACTCATCCGGCGGAACGAAATTCGTTGACTTTTTTCTTTGCGCTCAATGCCGAGATTATAGGACGATCGACTTCGATACCGAAACGACTTGCGCAGGCGTGTGATCAGCTTGCATGTCAAGCTCGTTTCGATGGCGATGTCGTTGCTTGGCGATGTCAACGAAATGGTTCCAGCGGCGCGTCCGTCTAAGAGATCGGCTTTCGTTTTGCGTTCGACGGTCGATTGAAGTCGTATGGCGTTGCCATCGTTGTGGCGCAAAGGGAGAACAATGGAAGCTCGACAAATTGGCGATTACCGTCTCGAAAAGACGTTGGGCAGCGGCACGATGGGTGACGTGCATGCCGCAACAAATGTTACGAGTGGCAAAACAGTCGCCGTAAAATTATTGCATGGCGGGCCTGGGGTCGACGAGGCAACGCAAAAGCGATTTGTGCGGGAGTGCTCGATTCTCAGCAAATTACAGCACGAAAACATTGTGCAATACTACGAAGCAGGAATCGACAGCGACGAATTGTATTATGTCATGGAGTTGGTGTCGTGCGGTTCCCTTAAGGAAGTTCTTGATAAGCGATATCAACTTCCTTGGCGGGAAGTCGTCGAATGCGGTCTGCAAATTTGCTCGGCACTTCAGTATGCACATGATCACGACATCGTGCATCGCGACTTGAAGCCGGCGAACCTGTTTTTGTCGGAAGACGGCCATATTAAGCTCGGTGATTTCGGCATCGCGCACGATGCCGGGTCGTCGGCATTGACTGCCGATGGGCAAACAGTGGGCACCTGTACTTACATGGCGCCGGAACAAATCCGAGGTGATAAGGACATATCCGGCAAAGCCGATCTTTACGCCATGGGAACGGTGTTGTTTCAAATGTTGACTGGCCAGCCGCCCTATACTGGCGAGACAGTCGTAGTCGTTCTTGAGGGACATTTGGAATCACCGCCGCCCCGCCTGCGAGATTATCTCCCCTCGTGCCCTTACGAACTCGAAGAATTGATCGTCCGCCTGCTTGCCAAAAGCCCCGAGGACCGCCCGGAAAATACCGAAGAGGTACGAACGTCGCTGCAGGCGATATTACAAGGAAGCGAGGCGGTGCAATTGGCCACGGCTGATACCGCGGCCGGTGGAGACGAAGTCGAAGAATCGCCTAATCTCACCGATCGGTTGCTGGGGGAGGCCGTGGTTGAAGGGCCACAAGTGTCGTGGAAAATCCTCGCCGTTGTTGCGGCATCGGTGGTCGCTGCGGTGGTCGCCATGTCCCTGATGACTAACAGTTGAGCCCACGTCACAAACAGTTTGCTCTGGAACTTATGCACTGTCTAATTCGTAGATTGTGGCGAGAGGGCGGGCGATTCGATCGAAGTTTTCCACTGATTTCAATTCTGCGCATTGTCCCGGCGATGGCGGGCAGATCATAATGGCAGAGTATGGGCACCGCACCTCCGCGAATGCCCCTGCGGCCTGAATTCAACCTGCGGCACACGGCGCTCTATCGTGCGCCATTCATATCAATTGACTGCGATGTCGTTGCCACTTTCAGCAAACAGGCGAATTTACAACTTGTCGTACTGCGATTGAGTTGGAAAATCGTCATGTAACGATACACAATAGCAATGGATGAAATGACGTAGCCATTTCGTGTCGGTTGGCATGCGTGACAAAGAATTGCCAGAATGTGTGGCACCGCATGCTGATCAGTTTCAACTAAACCTTTCAGCCGATGAATCAACATCATTGGATTCGGAGAATTTGCTTAACATGATTGAGACGCCGGATGTCCCTCGGAATTCCGATCAGGAAAAAGTCATACCCGTTGAGCCACTCATAGAACTGGTTGTGAAGTTCTTTGTTCGTAAGGGGATGTTCGAGGTGGAGGCGGAAATGGCCGCCAAGCGGCTTGTCGAGTCGGATTTGCGCGGCGTCCAATCGCACGGGACCCGCCGCGTCAAGCTGTACCTCGACGCGATGGATACCGGCGATATCGATCCTCGAGCCGCTGCTCTTACGATTTTTGAGACTCCGGCCATGGCGGTGATGGAAGGAAGCCGCGGGTTGGGACCTGTTGGTGCTACCAAGGCGATGCAATTGGCCATTAAGAAGGCGCGAGAGGTCGGAACCGGCACGGTGGCTGTCAAGAAAGGGCACCACTTTGGGGCGGCGGCAGTCTATGTTCAATTGGCAATCGAGGCGGGGATGATCGGGTTTTGCACAACCAGCACGGGTCCGGCTACGGTGGCAGCTTATGGCAGCAAACAGCCGGCAACGGCGAACAACGCGTTTGCCTGGGGTGCTCCGGTTCGCGAAGGCGCGCCGTTCATTTTGGATATGTCCTGCGCTCGTTCCTCTTGGGGGAAAATCGAAAGCCTGGGTTTGTACGGAGAAATGCTACCAGACGGATGGGCCCTTGATGGCGAAGGAAACGCCACCAACGATCCTGCCGCAGCGAAGACACTATTTCCAGCCGCTGGGGCGCGTGGATTCGGGCTGGCTTTCTTGTGTTCGATTCTGGCTGGCCCGCTGGTCGGCCGAAAAATGCCGCTTCACAAAACGCGCTCGCCGATGTTTGAAGCCTCGGACCATTTTTTCTATGCCATCGATATCGAGCAGTTCGGAGAACCAGACCGATTCTACAGCGAGATGGAGTCGACCATGTCCGAAATCCGCGAGATGCCCCCTGAAGAAGGGTTCGACAAGGTCCGACTGCCCGGCGAAATGGAATGGGAGCGCGCGCAGCAATGGAAAGAGCAGGGCGTGCCGCTGCATCTCGATCATGTCAAAATGCTCGAAGAAATCGCAGCATCGATGAAATACGACGTGCCCTGGTAAACCTCCCTACAGAGTTCGTAGTCTTGATGGCTGTACGTCGAAACCCGTTACGGTTTGACAACAATAGTTGCGAACCACGATGATGGCAGAACGCGACCAGTGTTAGAAAAAGTTCGAGCACCAGCCCTGTCATCGGCGGTGGATGTTAAGAAAATGAGAATCGGCCGTCATACTTTCAATTGAATTGCACCACTGAATCGGCGGGGGATTTGCCTGGAGGCAAATCGGAAAGGAATCGTTTTGGCGCACAAACCAGTATCGACCGACGAACCGTTCGATGAAGATGCTGCCGTCAGCGCGGTCACTGGTGCATCAGACGATGAAATCTCCAGTTCGTCCGACGTGGAGTTGGCAGAACGGTTAGCGCAGGCTCATCGGCAGATGATGGCCGAACTAAGTAAGGTCATCGTCGGGCAGCAGCGCGTTTTGGAAGAGCTGTTCATCGCGATGTTGGCTGGCGGACATTGCCTGCTGGTGGGCGTTCCTGGTCTGGCCAAAACCTTAATGGTGCGCACGCTGGCCGATGCGCTGAATCTGTCGTTCAATCGTATTCAGTTTACGCCCGATTTAATGCCGGCCGATATCACTGGCACCGAGGTGATCCAAGAAGATCGAGCGACAGGACTACGAGAATTCAAGTTCTTGGAAGGCCCTGTGTTTGCCAATGTCGTGTTGGCTGACGAAATCAACCGCACGCCGCCCAAAACTCAGGCAGCTTTGCTGGAGGCCATGCAGGAGCACCAGGTGACGGCCGGTGGAAAACGGCATCCGTTGCCGGAACCATTCTTCGTGCTGGCGACGCAAAACCCGATTGAACAGGAGGGAACGTATCCGCTGCCAGAGGCGCAGTTGGACCGGTTCATGTTCGAGGTTTACGTCGATTATCCGACCGAAGATGAAGAATTCGAAATCGTGCGGCAGACGACAGCCGACCTGCGGCCCAGCGTCGAGCGAGTTTTGTCGCGCGATGAAATGGCGACGCTGCAAACGATCGTGCGGCGCATTCCGGTGGCCGATCATATCATTCGGTACGCTATGCAATTTGCGCGGCTGACGCGTGGTGATGCGGACGATGCCCCCGACTTTGTCCGTGAATTCGTCAGTTGGGGTGCCGGTCCGCGTGCCAGCCAGTACCTCATCTTGGGTGCCAAAGCGCGTGCGGTACTTCATGGCCGGACGTATGTCGGTACCGAAGATGTTCAAGCGGTCGCCTTTCCGGTGTTGCGGCATCGCATCATCACGAATTTCAACGCCGAGGCGGAAGGCATTAAGTCGGACGACATTGTCCAGCGACTGGCCGAACACATCCCCTCCGACCCTTCTCAAGCAGACGGCCGTGGAAGACTTCCGAAAGTATTTCGATCCTCAGACTCTGTCTAAGCTGCAGGGCTTGCAGCTCAAGGCGCGAATGATTGTTGAGGGTTACGTTTCCGGGTTGCATAAAAGCCCGTTTCATGGGTTCTCAGCGGAATTTGCCGAGCATCGCGAATATGTTCCCGGGGACGACCTGCGTTACGTCGACTGGAAAGTCTTCGGCAAGACCGACCGGCATTATCTCAAGCAGTTCGAAGAAGAGACCAACTTCTCCTGCTATTTGCTGCTCGATACCAGCGAGTCGATGCTGTACCAATCCGCCGATGCGCCGGTTTCGAAATTGGAATACGCCCAGTATATCGCGGCAGCATTGGCGTACCTTGTGATCCGTCAGCAGGATGCCATCGGGTTGGCAACATTCAGCGATCGAGTTTTGACATTCGTGGAAGCTTCGAGCCGGGCATCGCACCTCAAGCAATTGTTGCAGGTGATGGAAGATTGTCCGGCCGAAGGTGAATCGGAACTGGGCCCGATCTTTCACGATATTTCCGAACGCATCCGCCGGCGAGGGCTGGTCGTTGTTATCAGCGATTTGTTCGACGACGTCGAATCGATTTTGCGGGGGCTGAAGCATTTGCGACACCGACGGCATGACGTTTGCGTAATTCAAGTGATCGACCCGGCAGAGCAGGATTTTCCCTTTGAAGAGCCGACATTGTTTCGAGGGTTGGAAGGGATGCCCAATCAAATGGTCGAGCCGCGCTCATTGCGCAAAGCGTACCAAAAGGAGTTTGAGGACTTTCTCAAGCAGACCCGTTCTGCTCTGCGCGAAGTGCAGATGGATCATTTGTTGGTACGGACGACACAGCCGTTGGATGTGGTGCTGTCGAGCTTGTTGACGCGTCGCATGCACCGGATGCCGCGGTGAGATTGAGCAGGAAACAGCAAGATAGAATCCCGCGTCGAATCGACGCGAGATAGTAGCAATCCCCCCCGTCCGTTGCCTCGATTGATACAATGCAATGTGTGGACTTTCGAATTCCACGGCCATGACGGGAGGCCACGATGATCGCCACCAGACATTCCAATCAAAGGCTAATGGGTCTCCGCGCGAAAAGAGTGCAATCGATTCGTCAGGAATGGCCTGATCTGGGGCGGTCGGCGTTTACCGTTGTCGAACTGCTTGTGGTCATTGTGATCATTTCCGCCCTTGTGGCATTGATCTTGCCGGCCATTATGAGCGGGCGAGAATCGGCTCGGCGGCGACAATGTGCCGTGAACTTGCAGGATGTCGGCCGGGCTCTTTTGCAGGAGACCGAGCTGAAACAACAGTTCCCAGCGGCGGGGTATTTTACCGCAGCAGGGAAACCTCGGCACAATTGGGTTGTCACGATCTTGCCCTGGATCGATCAGAAAGTCATCTACGACAAATGGGATTTTGACAAAGCCTTTCACCAGAAGTCGAATCTGGAGTTGGCGCAAATCTCGCTTCCCACGCTGACTTGCCCCGACGATACATCGATTCCCTCGGGACAAGGACAATTGAGCTACGTCGTTAATGGGGGATTCGGATGGAAGCTGCCTTCGGGGTGCGTCTCGACGTTTTCTGAGGGAAGCGATCCGCCGTCTCGTCCGCTCGATTTGAACGGGAACGGTATCACCTGCCAGGAAGGCGACGGCTCGCCGAGCGACGAGCAGATACTGTTGCAGACAGGCTTGTTTTTTGCCGACATCTGGCCGATGCGATCTGGCGTGCGCGGGCATCGGGTGGAAACCGTTTTTGACGGGGCATCGCATACCGTGATGGTTACAGAAAACGTGCGTGCCGGATACGATGCCGGTTCGCCGGAACATAATTGGGCCACGCCGGAACCATGGCGTTCTCGGTTTTTCGTGAGTGGCGCGGTCTGCAAGAATTTCGATTGTTCCGACGGCAATGTCGATTACCAACACGCGAATCGAAGGTCGCCTTTCTTGGGTGGAATTAATTCGGGATTAGAAGCCGCCGATGGTGCAGCACCTTGGCCTTCGTCGTATCATTCCGGCGGTGTGAATATGGCGTTCGTGGATGGCCGTGTGAAGTTTGTCGCCGAAGGGATCGATGGTTTGGTATACGCGAGTTTGATGAGTCCACAGGGGACGCGTATCGTCGGTCCATTAGCTCAGATTGCCGTATCGGACGGTCAATATTGAATTCCGCGCGAATCAACCGCGGTGAACTCGTCAGGTGCACAGCGATTCTACAGGCTGAGGAGAATGGGATTGAGTGATTACGAACGCGGATTGGAACAGTTCCGGCAGATGGTTGGCGATGACCGCATCGACGCGCTTTTGCAGCGGTTTCGGGCCGTCTGTCCCGATTTCGAGCACGAAGTCATTTCCGTTGTGGCTGGTCGAATGTGGACAAGGCCGGGAATCGATTTGAAAACGCGTTCACTGTGCAGCATTTGTGTCTTGGCGGCGCTGGGGCGGGTCAACGCGCTGAGGTTGAATTTCGAAATGGCAATCAATAACGGCGCGACTGTTGATGAGATCTTCGAAGCCCTGTTTCAGGTGGCCGCTTACGCGGGCTTTCCCGCGGCGTGGGACGCGCTGACAAGTTTGGAAGAAGTTCTTGCGGATCTGGCCGAAAGCGATTAGCACGACTCCGTTTCAGCGGTGCTGCTGGAATGGGTTTCGAGCTATCTTCTGTGTCGTAAGCCGCCGTAGAATTGGTAACGGCCGATTCGCAGAGCAGTCTGCCGGTTGGCGAGGGGGCTGTACGTTGGGTAGGTTTGGAAGTCGCTTTCGAGTCGCCCGGGCATCCAGGCGATTTCGGTCCTTGAAGAAGGCAAATCCTCAATTGAGAAGCCTGGCGACATTACGAGTCGGGGCTAGTATTTGTTGTATCACTGAGAGTTGATGTGTTTCCGAACGCTGGTTGTTTCATCTTGGCTTTTGGCTTCGCCAGCCCCTGGCTATTAGCGGGATTGGTATTCGCGGGAATTCCCGTATTAATCCACCTGTTGCATCGACGGCGATATCGCGAAACGAATTGGGCCGCCATGCGCTTCTTGCAGCAGGCGGCGCGAAAGCATTCCCGTCGTTTGCGATTAGAGCAACTGATTCTTCTTGCGGTTCGTACGCTGTTGCTTTTGTTGTTTGTGGCGGCGTTGGCACGCCCGGTGATGGAGTCGGCCGGCAGCGTTTTGCCAGAACGCCAACCGGTGCATCGAATTCTGGTAGTCGACGTTTCGTTCAGCATGGGCTACGAAGTTGGTGACGAGACAGCATTCGATCGGGCGATTGTTAATGTTCAGCGAGTTTTGGCAGAGTCTCAGATCGGCGATTCGTTTCAACTGTTGAAGATTTGTGGGTCAGAACCGCGTGCTGTCATCGGTCGGCCTTCGTTTCGAGGCGAGTTGATTCTGGAAGAGCTCGAGCAGTTGCAGGTTAGCGAAGAGCGAGGAGAAGTCGTACCAACCCTTCAGCAAATTCAGGATGTGTTGAACTCTTCGGTGACCGACCTGCCGAAGGAGGTCTACATTCTGAGTGATTTTCAGGTGGAGAACTGGCAGCCGGAGGTGGTCCGCGAGAAGAACGAAATCCGTCAATTGCTGCAAGGAGTGGCGAGTGAGTCGCGTTTGATTTTGATCGATGTCGGTATGTCCGACGCTTCAAACAGTATGGTAACACGCGTCTTTGCCGACGATCCTTTTCCGAGCGTGGGACGCATCAGCTTGGGAGCAGTGTTAAATCACTTTGGTCGAGAAGAATCGAGCAGTCAGACGGTTAGCTTGTATATCGACGATCGATTGGTCGACACGAAATCGGTGGATTTGCAGCCGGGGCGCGAATCGAACGTACGATTTTCGCCAACGGTTCGTGAAGCAGGCGAGCACCGATTGGAATTTCGACTCGATGCCGATAATTTGCCGATCGATAACCGGCGGTGGATGGCATTGCCGATTCGGGAAAGTCTCAACGTGCTGTTGGTCAACGGCGAGCCGGCTGGGCGTCGCAATTCGACAGCCACGCATTTTTTACAGACTGCGCTATCGCCGGCGACCGATGACATTCAGTTGCCAGGGATCATGCGGCCCGAAGTGATTAACGACGGAGATTTGTCGAGCACCGATCTCACTCGGTATGACTGCGTCTTCCTTTGTAATGTGTCGTTGGTGACCGATCGCGAAGCGGATCTGTTGTTGAGCTATGTCGAAAACGGTGGTGCAGTCATCATCAGCTTGGGTGACCGCGTCAACGCAGAGAACTACAACCAGCGTTTGTACAAGGACGGCGAGTCGATTCTTCCGGCGAAGCTCGTTGGACGTATTTCCGCCGATGTCGATAGTGGAAAAGTCTTCGTATTCGACCCTGGTGAGTATGACCACCCCGCGGTGGAGGTTTTTCAAGGGAACCCTGGAACAGGGTTGGAAACGGCGATGACATTCGAATACGTACGTGCCGAGATACCGCCGGCCAGCCCATCACGCGTGGCGCTGCGATTCAGTTCGAATGATCCGGCAATCATCGATCGACGCGTGGGGCGTGGACGTTCGATATTGATCACGACGTCTTTGGATGACAAGTGGGGAACGTGGGCCGTATTCTCACCCAGCTTTCTCCCAATGATGCACGAATTGGTCCAATACGCTGTTGCCGAGCGGTGGCGAGACCGGCAACTCGACATCGGCCAGACGATTGTCCGCAATCTTCCCAATCGGGCATTGTCAGCGCCGGTGTTGATGAGGGCACCAGACGGGCTGGAACAGACGTTATCGATTGAACAGTTCGATGAGGAACAAAGCGTCACCTATTCGGATACGATGCGTTCTGGAGTCTATGAATTGTCCGTCGGTCTGCCTTCCATGCCGGTGGAACTGTTTGCGGTGAATGTCGACCCACGCGAAAGTGACTTGCAAAAGCTGACGGTCGAACAAATTCTGCGGGGTTTGGCTGTGGGGACTCGCGCCGAATACTGGACGGAGTGGCAGCCTTTTCGAGGAACGGCAACCGACCGTAGTACTGCTGTTACCAATTTGTCTCGCTGGCTTCTCCTCGCGGCGTTGGGCCTGCTGTTTGTCGAGCAGTTGATGGCTTGGCGATTTCGCTATGGACTATCGTTGCTGGGTGTATTGATCGCCGTTGGGCTGGTGCAACCGTTTCTCGATGTTGGACCGATTCCAGAAAAAGTGTTGCTCGCGGGCGTCGTCATTGCGGTTGTGGTTGTGGTTGGGGTCGCGCTTGTCCGGCGGCTAACGCGACAACTGCCCCGAAAATCCTGACCGGTTGGAAGCGGCCGACTTGCTTGAGCACATGACGGTGGCTTGACGGGAATGGCTTGTTCGTCGCTGCATCGTCAGCAATTCTTTCGGGTGGGCTGCGGTTTTGATTCGGGCCCTATTCGTAGAGACGGTCGAATCGTGCATTTCGGTCCATTCGCGATAATCGCGGTATTTCTCATCGCGCCGTTTCGAGGATATCGAAAATGGAGAATCCGCTCGGTTTCTCTGTTGCCTGACCGATCCCTGTGGACGATGCTCCAGAAGACGGGTTCCTTCATGTGGGGCGATCCCAGTAAAGGCTGGCGATGGGTCGACTTGTGTCAATCCGGGACCCTGTGATGATTCCCTGTCGTGGTGAACAAAAGCGGGTATATGTGAACTCCCGTCGCTGTCGCCGTTCGACCATAAAGTTGCGGTTGAATCGGACCTTGAATGGAGCGTCGGAGGCGCCGGCGGCTGCAAATTGTCGGAACATTTGGGGATTCGGAGTTGTTGGACTCTCGCGAGTCGATTTGTGAACGAGTAGACTGGACGAGTACCTGAGCATATCTTTCGGGACGGCAAGGGCACGCCGCCGCGTGTGGCAAATCGGGTCTTCGGCATTGGCTGTGTTCCCGTCCTGACCCCCGCTGAACCATTGCGCCGGCAGGCGTGTCACTGGCGGGTAGGCTCAAAATGCGACAAAGACGAAGGAAAACAGTGTGGCTTCTACAACGGAAAAATCGACCGAAAAGCAGTCAGTCAACGGTGCAGATATCTTGGTCAGCGCGTTGGTGCATCAAGGCGTCAAGCATGTATTCGCCTATCCGGGTGGTGCAAGTATGCCACTGCATCAGGCGTTATTGAAGCGATCGGATGTCTTGCGAACGGTTCTGCCTCGTCACGAGCAGGGTGGCGGATTCGCGGCGCAGGGATTGGCCCGTACGACAGGTGAGGTCGGCGTTTGCATGGCGACGAGCGGGCCTGGCGCGACGAATCTGGTGACCGCGTTGGCCGATGCCAAACTTGACAGTGTTCCGGTTGTTGCGATCACTGGGCAGGTCCCACAGAAAGTGATCGGCACCGACGCGTTTCAGGAAACGCCCATTGTCGAGGTCTGCCGGGCGATTACCAAGCATCATTACATGATCACCGATTTGGCGGATGTTCCGCGCGTGGTCAAAGAAGCATTCTACGTGGCGAAAACGGGTCGCCCCGGACCGGTGTTAATCGACTTTCCCAAAGATGTGCAGTTACAGATTCAAGATACCGAACCCGACCTCGACCCCGAAACACATCTCCCCGGCTATCGCCCGGAAATCCGAACAGCGGCCCCTGAGCAGATTGGACAAATTATTGCTGCCATTCGTCGATCGCGGCGACCTGTGCTGTACGTCGGCGGGGGGTGCATCAACTCCGATGCTTCAGAGGCGCTGACCGAATTTGCACTGCGAACAGGCATTCCCGTGACGACAACGGTCATGGGTTTGGGCGCCTTTCCAGGCGACCACGAGCAATCGCTGCATATGCTGGGAATGCACGGCACAGTGTACGCCAACTATGCTGTCAACGATGCCGATTTGCTGCTGGCCTTCGGCGTACGGTTTGATGACCGCGTGACCGGTAAGCTGGAAGAATTCGCACGGCACGGAAAGATCATCCATGTCGATATTGATCCATCGGAGATTCACAAGAACAAAGAAGCCCACATTCCGATTGTCGCCGATGTCAAGCTGGTCCTTGAAGCGCTCAATGACGCATTGACCGACAACGACATCCCGGACTTGAGCGAATGGAGCGAAAAGGTCGCTCAATGGAAAGAACAGTTTCCGCTGACTTACAAGGCAAGCGATGACTTGATCTTGCCGCAGTACGCCATCGAAGAGTTATGGCGTCAATCAATCGATGAGGATCCATTTATTACGGTCGGGGTCGGGCAGCACCAGATGTGGTCGGCCCAGTACTTCAGGTTCCGCAAACCACGACGTTGGCTCAGCAGTTCGGGGTTGGGGACAATGGGATTCGGTTTGCCCGCCGCCATGGGCGTGCAGGCCGCGCATCCGGATCGACTGGTTGTCGACATAGACGGTGATGGATCAATGCTGATGAACGTGCAGGAGCTGGCCACTTTGCACTGCGAGAAATTGCCTGTGAAAATCCTGCTGCTGAACAACCAGCATTTGGGAATGGTTGTGCAGTGGGAGGATCGATTCATGGAAGGCAAGCGGGCTCATACCTATCTTGGTCCCGTCGATCGTCCCGAAGCGTTGGGGCAAGGTGATGGCAGCCACGGAGAAGAAACGTACCCCGATTTTGTCGCCATTGCGAAAGGATTCGGCGTGCAAGCGCGACATGTCCGCCGGAAACAAGATTTTCCGGAAGCGCTGGCGGAAATGTTGGCTTCGCCGGAACCATACCTGTTGGATGTGATTTGCCCCTACCAGGAACACGTGTTACCGATGATTCCTGGTGGTGCGACGGTGCGGGATATCATCACGGAATAGACCGCCAAAACTGCCTGCAGATAGAGCGTTTGTGCACCGGTTTTGTGGCGCTCGGCAATCGGGAGGCGGGGACGCTACCATCTCTCTGCAAACGCGGTATACTACGTTTCTAGGCCGCAATTCGGGGAAGATGCGGCCAGTCATGATGGATGGAAACGGGCATCAAAATGGCTGGATACGACAAATTCGACGGGCGATTGGAGTCTCTGGTGATGGAGACCAAAACGCATTGGGATCCCGAAATCGGCCAGCTCTCCGACGACGACAAGGCTTGGCTGTCAGAGGCGATTCATTCCAACCCGAAAGTGGCGTCGAAGATTCATTACGAGAGGTCACATACAGGCTTCACTCGCGAAATCACAGTGACCATCGCCGACATCGAACGGCTCTACGAACAGAAATTCGCGGAGTAAAGCGGTTTGACGCATGGCCGCTTGCGTGCGTTAGTGCGTTCTCCGATCGGTTGGCGTTCGCAAGCCACTTTTCGCTTAAGGCGCCGATGCTTCAAGCCATGTAGGCAATCGTTTCTTTAAGTCGCCCGCGACATGCGGATGTTGGCTCGAAACGTCGTGTGCCTCGGCTAAGTCATGCTTCAAATTGTAAAGCTCGAATTGACGGGCTTTGGCATCTTTGCGTGCTTTGGCAAAATCGCCGTGATGGTTGGGGATTTCGCCGACGAGTTTCCAGTCGCCGTGCAGCGCCGCTTGCTTTCCAAACAAATCCCAAAACAGGAATCGGTCAGGCAGTGAAACCTTGCCGTCCGATTGCAGGTGTTCCAGCAAGCTGACGCCTCGGACCGGAATGCGCCGTTGTGCTTTAGCCAGTCGACTTGTGCCGCCTCGAGAATGGTTGCAAACAGGTCAAAGTGGACGGCATTGGCTGTGGAGACCCAATCGCTGGGAATCACTCCAGGCCACTGCATGACGGCGGGCACGCGAATTCCCCCTTCGTAGGTTGTTCCCTTTTGGCAGCGAAGCCGTCCATTGTTTCCGGGATACTTGTCCGTGAGCGCTCCATTGTCCGAATGGTAAATCACCAGCGTATTCGACTCGAGGTCTAGCTCGCGTAGCGTCTTCAATAGATCTCCCACCCGATCATCAGCATGTCCCATAACTCCGTTGTAGTCTCGCCGCGGTTGAGCGACGCCCTGTTGCCCAAAAAATGTGAGAGCCATTCGGGTTTGGCGGAGTCGGAATCACGTTCGGAATTTCGGAGTGGCCCATGAACGGCATTAAAAGGGACATAGCAAAAGAAGGGCTGATCGCGATGTGCCCGAATGAATTCCAGGGCGCGGTCTGCGAATAAATCTGTGGCATGGCCCGACGCTGCCAAAGGCGATTCGTTATGCAGGATTTTGGAATTGCGGCCCAGCCAGTACGGATGCGTTCCGGCCAGAAGGCCAACGAATTCGTCAAATCCACGGGAACGAGGAACGTTGACAGGGTCGTAGCCCAAATGCCATTTTCCAAACACGCCTGTAGCGTAACCAGCCTGTTTGAGAAGTTGCGGCAGCAGAACGAATTCATCATGGATTCGGCGAACGGTTTTGGGCCAACCACCGGTCGGCTTCGGGCCGCGCGAAGCTTCACCCTGTCCGCGCCACATACCACATTCCGTGCTGTATAGCCCAGTCATGACGGATGCCCGAGTGGGTGCACACAACGGATTGACCCGAAAACGATCGAACCGGACACCGTTACGTGCGATCGCTCCATTACCGGTGTCGTGAGGTCGGTAGCGCCTTACGATGTCGACTCACCGTATCCTTGATCGTCGCTGATGATCAACAAGATATTCGGGCGTCGACTTTGGGCGGATGCAGCGGAGTCCCAGGGGAAGCTCAGGGGAAGCTCAGCACCACGCCGACCGCGGCGAGCATTGCAATCCGATTTCGAACCGAGGTTTTCGCGAAGTTCGAATGCTCGGTTCCCCCCAAAGCTACGAGGACCATTTGTGACAGTCGGCGATTCAACGGGTAGTTGGTATCTATCAGTCTGGCATTAAGAGTATTGAAGCATCAAATGGCGATCGAATCCCAGCAGCTGTGCAATTGGTATTCGTTTGACTGTGTGCATCGAATTGTGAGCGGTCGATTGGGTGGTCGTATCGGAGTACCAATTGTAATCAAGATTTTCGAGTGGACATCGCTGGGTGAGCCAGCATCTGCACGGCCAGACTTTGTGAAATTGCCCGGATGTGTCTTGTTTCTGGTGTCGGTTTTTTCCCTATAATGAGGCTACACACATCGAATGGAGCCGTCGTGTCAGCGCTGTATCGGTGCCGCTCGGATGCGTCCTCCCATTCCAACCTTTATGTCGTTTTTTCCAACCTTGCATTGTCATGGACGCCGTTCGAAAGTATCGGTTTGGCCATCAGAATCGGCAGCGTTCGAGTGACTGCCTGTCGTGGTGGCGACCGGGATAGAAAACTGCTTCGTCGAACGATTCGGCTCGAATTGAGACAGATCCTCTCGGGTACCACGGTTGGGGGCCCGGAAAACCTTCAGATTGGGCCATGGCCGGGATGCATTGGCCGTCTGAACACCGCATTGACCAAATCCGGCGATTCCTGATATGTTCCCCCGCCGATTTTGACGAACGCTGGCTGCGTTTCGCTGATATCTCGCTTTGGAGTTCTAAATATGTGTGGAATCGTGGGTTACGTGGGCTATCGAGAAGCCACGGATCTTCTGTTGGAAGGCTTGTTTCGGCTGGAGTACCGGGGGTACGACAGTGCCGGTGTTGCCGTCCTAAACGGGGGAGAGATATCGGTTCGAAAAAAGGCAGGTCGAGTTCACGAACTTGCCAAGCTGGTTGACGCAAATCCCGTGCATGGTTGCCTGGGTATCGGCCATACGCGTTGGGCCACCCATGGTGAAACGACCGATATCAATTCTCATCCGCATGTGGGTGGCAACGGTGAGGTCGTCCTCGTTCATAACGGTGTGATCGAGAATTACACCTCGTTGAGAACATTCTTACAAGAGCACGGATTCGTCTTTCGCACGGCTACCGATTCCGAAGTGATCGCGCACCTGATTTCGTACCATTTCACGGAGCAAACTGAACAGGGTGGCGACCCCAAGAACAGTGCAACCGCCATCAAAGCAGTGGAAGCGACGCTAAAACGTCTTAAAGGGACTTACGGCTTGGGAATTATCTTCCAAGAGTTTCCGAAGATGTTGATCGGAGCCCGGGCCGGAAGCCCGTTGGTCGTTGGAATCGGACAGGGCGAATACTTCTTGGCCAGCGATGCCAGCCCGCTTGTGGGTTACACCGAAGAGGTTGTCTACCTGTCCGATCACGAGATGGCCATTTTGTCTCCGGACAGTTTTGAACTATTGCATCGCGATTCCGGCGCCCTATCCCCATCGATTCAGACGATCGATCAGGTCGCTGCCGATGTTGATCTTGGTGATTTTGAACACTACATGCTCAAGGAGATCTTCGAGCAGCCGCAAACGATCGAAAACGCAATGCGGGGTCGATTCGATGAAGACGAAGCCACCGCAAAGTTCGGCGGGCTCAACCTCGATCCGCAGCAGTTGCGGCGAATTGATCGGGTGGTTTTGACAGCGTGCGGAACGAGTTGGCATGCCGGTTTAGTCGGCGAGTACTTGTTGGAAGAGTTCGCGCGGATCCCCACCGAGGTGGAGTATGCCAGCGAACTGCGTTACCGCAATCCGCCGCTGACCGATAACACGATGGTGTTCGCGATTACGCAAAGTGGCGAGACGGCCGATACTTTGGCCGCCATGCGGGAATGCAAGCGAAAAGGTCATCCGACTCTGGCCATCTGCAATGTGGTCGGTTCGACAATCGCGCGTGAAGCCGATGGTGGAATCTACTTGCATGCCGGCCCAGAAATCGGCGTCGCATCGACGAAAGCGTTTACCTCGCAAGTGACCGTGTTGACGTTGCTGGCGTTGTATCTGGGGCGGATGCGGCATTTGTCGTATCCCGCAGGGCAACGGCTGATTCACCAATTGAAGTCGATGCCGGAAATCATTCGCAAATCGTTGGATTGCTTCGAGACGGTCAAGAACGTCGCACAGAAGTATTCCGAGTTTTCGAACTTCCTCTATCTGGGCCGCCTGCACAACTTTCCGGTCGCGTTGGAAGGTGCTTTGAAGCTGAAGGAAATCAGTTATATCCACGCCGAGGGGTATCCGGCGGCCGAGATGAAGCACGGGCCGATTGCGCTGGTCGACGAAGTCACGCCAAGTGTCTTTGTCATCCCTCGCGGCGGAATTCACCCCAAAGTGATCAGCAATATGGAAGAGGTGAAGGCGCGGCGAGGGCCGGTTATTGCGATCGCCTGCGAAGGGGATACCAAGGTCGATAACCTGGCCGACGATATTATTCGCGTTCCAGATGTCGAGGAATATCTGCAACCACTGGTCACCGCAATTCCGTTGCAACTCTTGGCATACCAGATTGCTGTCGTCCGCGGTTGCAACGTCGATCGGCCACGGAATCTTGCCAAGAGCGTCACTGTCGAGTAATGCGGCGGTCGCGCTCGCGGTCTGTGGCAATTTGCGATCGTACTTGGCGTGCCGGTCTGAAAATGACGTCGCCGAAGATTCTTGCCGTGTGATCATCCCCCCTCGTTGGCCTGTTTGCTACAATTCCAACGAGGCGGCCTTTCGGTTCGAACGAGTTGCGCTCTTTACGGGGCCAACGACTGCGAATCGCAGCATTCAGAACTTGGTCCGGGGTGGGTCGGCCGTCGCCACCGGAATCGACTCGGCAGAGTATGACTCTCGGCGACGATACCGAATGTGCTGCTCTGCTGGGCAGGTTTTGGGAAGCGGCGCATGTGAGCATTGCCACTCGGGTGTTTTGGGTAAATCAACTCAGGCGATAGGTTCGGGAAGTCCATGCATATCTTGCTGGCTAATCCGCGTGGTTTTTGCGCGGGCGTTAATATGGCAATCGAATGTTTGGAGCAGGCGATTCAAATATTCGGTTCGGAGATTTACGTTTATCACGAGATTGTTCACAACAAGCACGTGGTCGAACGATTCACGGGCCAGGGTGTCACTTTCGTTGACAGTGTCGACGAGGTTCCGTCCGGATCGATTCTGCTCTATAGCGCTCATGGTGTTTCGCCCGAGGTTCGCGAGGCATCGAAGACGCGGAACCTGCAAACCATCGATGCCACCTGTCCTCTTGTCACCAAAGTGCACATGGAAGCGATTCGATATGCACGCGAAGGGTACCACATCATTCTGATCGGGCACGAAGGGCATGACGAGGTCATTGGAACAATGGGGGAAGCACCGGAGAGTATTTCGCTGGTCGAGACGCCAGAAGAAGTCGAAGATTTGCCATTTGATGCCGATGCGAAAATCGCCTACCTGACGCAGACAACACTCAGTGTCGCTGAAGCCAGTGCTGTGATCGACCGGTTAAAGCGGCGCTATCCGCAAATCGTCAGTCCTCCCAAAGAAGATATCTGCTATGCCACAACGAATCGGCAGGACGCGGTTGCAACTTTGGTTCCGCGTTCTGACGTGGTGATTGTCCTGGGGAGCCAAAATAGCTCGAACAGCCGTCGATTGATGGAAATCGGCCAAGCGGCCGAAAAGCCTGCGTATTTGATCGATGGTGTGGAAGAGTTGCGTGATGATTGGTTCGAAGGCGTCGGTAACGTGCTGATAACGGCCGGCGCCAGTGCACCGGAAGTGGATGTTCAGCAATGCATCGACTATCTTGTCGCGCGTTTTGATGCGACTTTCGAAGACGTTACGATTCGCGAGGAGCACGTTTATTTTCCACTGCCGCGCGAATTGCGATCGTTGCAAGCCGAGTCTTAGAGCGGTCGGGTCAGTCTACGACGAAGAGGCGTCGTCGGATGCGGCCATTGATTGCGCGAGTTGCAGGAACTGTTCCAAGTCGGCGACGCATGCGTCCATCGATTTCACAGCCTGCTGAAAGTTCATGTGCGTCGAAGCGCCGGCTGCGTCGGTTCGAAAGTGCTCGGCTGCTTTTCTCAGCTTGCCGATTTTCTTGCGCAACATGTGCAAATACGCAGGCGGGTCGTCGACCTTAGTTTCCAGGGCGCGCGAGGTGTCGAATACGACCCGGGCCAAATTCATCAGTTCCGGAAAGTCCTCGGCTTCTTCGGAATGCTTGACGAACGTGCGCACCATCCAGGCATGAGACATGACGATCTCGCATCGGTCGACAAGCTCACGCTGTATGGCAGCTGGGTCGATGTTCATATCAGCAGCAGTCCAGTCGAACAGAGTGCTCCAGACAATGATTTTCGGGGGCCGAACGCTTGGCACGTTCCCTTCCGCCGTTTGGTCCATCGCTCAATTCTCGTCACTGTAATGGATTAAACTGTAAACGTCGTAGTCGCCGAACTTGTCGCGCCCTTTGAGGAAGTCCAATTCGATGACAAACGCACAACCGACGACTTCAGCGTGGGAACGCTCTGCAAGCTGAATGCACGCTTGAATGGTGCCACCCGTCGCCAGCAGGTCGTCGACCAGCACGACTCGGTCGTCTGCAGTGAGGGCGTCGCTGTGAATCTCGAGCGTATCGGATCCGTATTCGAGTTCGTAATGGAAGGCGTTGGTGTCAAAGGGGAGCTTTCCCGGTTTGCGGACAGGGATAAAGCGGGCTCCCAATTCCAACGCCAATGGAGCTGCGAAAATAAACCCGCGCGCCTCGGCTGTAACGACTGCGGTCACGTCAGCCTTTCGAAAATGATCAGCAAATCGGTCGATCACATGGCGGAACGCAGTCGGTTCCGCTAGTAGCGGAGTGATATCACGAAACATGATTCCCGGCTTGGGAAAATCAGGAATACTGCGAATGTGTTTCTTCAGGTCGATTTCAGCGTTCATTGTGATTCCGTCGTTTGAGTTTCCAGACGCTGGCGTGCTTGTGCAACATATTGAGTAACGCGTAGATCGTCGCCGTAGAGTGCGATAATGCCCAACCATATGTTTCGTGCCTGGTCGGATTCTCCTTTGGCGTCGAAGTCGTCGGCACGTTTTAGGGCCGCCGCGATGATGTCATCGCGGTCGCTTTCTTGCGATCGTTGTTCTCGTATGTCGTCGAGCATTTGTTTGGTCAATTCGAAAAGTTCTTCGTGGTCGGCATCGCCGGCGAGGATCGCATGCAGGGCTGTCAGCAAGCGTTCGGCCTCAGCATCGTCGCCAATTTCCCGGTACCCATCAATTCGATGCAGCAGAGCTTCGATTTCGCTATTTGGCTGGTTCTTACGAATTCTCTTGGCGGATCCGCCGAAACTTCGTTTTAGTTCGTAAAGCTTGACTTGCCGAAGATACGGCGAGACCTGTGGTTCCCATATTGCGGCATCTTCTTCCAACAGGGGCAGGAAGTACTCGTCGCGCGCGGTGATCCAACCAGGCCCTTCCGGCTCGTTCATGAGGACTTCCCCCTCGTCGAATCGCTCTTGGGGCGTCATTTGGTTGGATTGGTATAGGTAAATGCTGCCGCCCACCACGAGGACCAATGCGCCCAAAAGGACCCAAGTATTGTTGAAGAACCGCTCGATCGGCGAGTGGGCAGTTTTTTCTCGCTCCATTTCCAGATGCATCAGGTCGCGCATCAAAGTCGCCGACCCAGCACGGATTTCTCCGGAATTTGCGAGAGCCTGATCTGTTTCGGCGATGGTCGGCGCCGTGCTGTCGAACTGCGCGTGCCCGTCAGTCACATCTTCCATCGCCAAATCAACTTTCTTAGGGATCTCCTGCAGTCGCAGCGACACAACGTAAGCGTTGGGGAATCGTTTGTCGGGCTCTTTTTCCAAAAGCTGATTGACCACGTCTTCGAGCCAGCGCGGGATGTCGGGGACAAATTTCGATGGAGGATCAAATTGGCCGTACCGATGCTTTTGGATAATATCGAGCGTTGTCCGGCCGCTAAACGGAGGGCGTCCCGTCAACATGACGTACAATACGGCGCCTAACGAATAGAGATCGCTCTTTTTGGTCGCGCGCTTCCCCTCGGCCTGTTCGGGCGACATATATTCGGCCGTTCCGATAATTCCGCCGGTGACCGTCAGCTTGGCCGCCGCAAAGACCTGGGCAACACCGAAATCGGTCAGCTTGACGTTTCCATCGGGAGTGATCATCAAATTCGAGGGTTTTAAATCTCGATGCACAATGCCGGCGTCATGGGCCGCCTTCAAGGCGGAGCAAATTTGTACGGCGAAATCGATGGCGATGCGCCAGGGGATTCGCTTGTCGCGCTTCAGTCGCTCGGTTAACGTCTCGCCTTCGACGTACTCCATGACGTAGAAGTACGTTTCGCCGTCGACGCCGCTTTCATAAAGTTCGACCACATGTGGGTTGGTCAACTGCGTGAGAGAATCGATCTCGCGAGTAAAGCGAGCGACGAAGCCGGGCTCCCGAGCCATCGACGGCGGCAATACCTTGACCGCAGCTTCTTGGTCGGTTTCGATATGACGACCCAAAAAGACCGTTCCCATACCACCGGCGCCAATCTTTCGCTCGATGCGATACTGGCCGATTTGAATCGGATCTTGCTGGGAATCGTCGTTGTTGGAAACTTCAGTGATGGGAAAACTCCGTTATTCGTTGTCCCCTGACGAAATGCAGTTCTTCTGTCAAGCGAAGCAATAACGCGTTGCGCGCCAACAAGTACAGCCGAACTGCTCCGCCGATCCACAAATCCTGCGAATCTCGAATGCAATTGCTGGCCAAACCGAGTGTATGGTGCAACAATTCCAACGGTCAATCGATTCTGAACAGAATCATGGTTCGGAATCGCTGCCGGTGATATCAACAATGTGAAAGTCCATCGCCAAGCGGAGTTGTCGATGACCGAGTCCACTGCCGTATTACTAATTGCCCATGGAAGCCGCCGAGCCGAGGCGAATGACGATTTGCGCCTCATCGCCGAAGTTCTCCAGGCGAAGCAGGTTTACGACATTGTCGAAATCGCCTTTCTCG
>JANQRQ010000177.1 GCA_028284485.1 Planctomycetaceae bacterium
GTCGAACCATCCGACAAAATGCGGTCGATCGCCGAATCAGAATGTGACGATTCACGCGTCAGCTTCTTGAAGGGATCAGCCGAGAGTATCCCTTTGACCGACGATTCCTGCGACGTCGCCTGGCTGTCGCAGGTGATGCATCATTTCCAGAATATTAACGCGGCAGCCCGCGAACTAAAGCGGATCATCCGGCCAGCAGGATTCGTGATCATTCGCAGCAACTTTAAGGGACGTTTGGCCGACTCCAGCCGTTATTACGATTTCTTTCCGACGGGACTTGAGGTTGACGAATCGCGGCATCCGACGATCGAACATGTCCGCGACTGTTTTGAGGAGAACGGATTTCGGCTGACAACGCTGGAAACGGTTGAGCAGATCGAGGCGACGAATCTTCAGGAATATACTGAACGAATCCGACTGCGAACCTATTCAACGTTTGAGTTGATTTCGGAGGAAGAATTTGAACAAGGCCTGGCCAAACTCCAACATGCAGCAGACATCGAAAAAACTCCAAAGCCGGTGACTGCCAAGTTGGACCTCCTCGTTTTTGAGCATTCGGGAGGTCCGGATGTTTCAGCTTGACCGCATCGTTCCCTGGGGGCGTTCCTTCGAAGAGTACCGGCAAATGTTCGCGCTGACCGAAACGGACTTCAAGCAGTCGATCCTGGGGTGCGCAGATGGGCCGGCAAGCTTTAACGCCGAACTGACAGCACGCGGAGGAAATGTCACGTCGTTCGATCCGATCTACGGCTACTCGGCCCACGAAATCCGCAGCCGCATCGATGAGACGTCAGAGCGAATGATTTCGCAGGCGCGAGAAAACATTGGCATGTTCGTTTGGCGGGATTTTTTCACCGATCCCGATGCGCTGGCTCAACATCGACTGGCGACCATGGACTGCTTTCTGGAAGACTTTGAATCCGGACACAACTTGGGACGCTACGTTGCCGCGGAGCTGCCCGCGCTACCATTCGCGGATCATTCGTTCCAGCTTGCGCTCTGCTCACATTTCTTGTTCTTATACAGCGAGCAGTTGTCGGAGCGATTTCACATCGATGCGATTCGCGAGATGTTACGAGTCGCCAACGAGGTGCGGATCTTTCCGTTGACGAATCTGGCTGCTCAGCGCTCGCAACATGTCGAACCGGTGAGTCAGACCTTCGAGAAGTCGGGGCTCGAAGTTACAATCGTAACCGTTGAATACGAGTTTCAGCGGGGTGCCAATCAAATGATGACCATCTCGCAATAGCCGTCGAGATGTGCGACACCAGGTACACCTTTTTCAACCGAGTTTTCGAACCGATAGACAAATGCCACCTGCAGTCATTTCCATTACTGAAAAGATGGACTCGTTTACGGAACTCTGGTCACCAAAGATCATTGCTGAGCTTAACGATTGCCATTTCAAGTTGGTGAAGCTCCAGGGTGACTTTGTTTGGCACGATCACTCCGACACTGACGAGGCGTTTATAGTGCTGTCCGGCAGCGTGCGAATCGACTTTCGAGACGGGACTGTAAAGTTGAATCGGGGCGAAATGATAGTCGTTCCTAAGGGAGTCGAGCACAAACCGTTTGCCGATGAGGAATGTCACGTGTTATTGGTCGAATCGGCGGGGACAGTGAACACTGGCAATGCATCGAAGAACGAGCGAACGACTGGTAGCGGCGAGTGGATTTAGAGGAGCCCTTTTTTGAATGGCCGGAACGTTGCAGCGATCGTTCGATCGTCGAGAAAAGGACACAAGATGCAAACTTTGAGGATTCTCTGCGTTGTCAGCGTGAGCATCGCCTTGTCCGGTGTTCGACTCCCGGCAGCACCAAAGCAAAACTTCGTGGATTCCAACGGAAGTCGGGTCGCTGAGTTCCTCAAGCAGAATTTCTCAAACGGCGATGGTGGAATGGTCATCGCGCTAATAGACGGACATGGAAGCCGTGTTGTTAGTGCAGGAACTTTGGACAACGGCACCGATCGGCAACTCGACGGCGACACACTTTTTGAGATTGGCTCGATTACTAAGACTTTTACATCATTGTTGCTATTGGATATCGTCAAGCGTGGCGAAATGTCGCTCGACGACCCGGTGGCGGAATATTTGCCGGAAAACGTCAAAGTGCCGACACATGAAGGAAAAGAAATCTCGCTACTGCACCTAAGTGCGCAAGATTCCGGGCTGCCATTTAATCCTGACAATCTCGCCGACAAATTTTGGGTTGATGCCTACAACGAGTACACGCAGGACGATCTTTACGATTTTTTGGCTGCGTACAAATTGGAGATTGATCCGGGTGAGCGATTTCAGTACTCCAATGTGGGCATGACCTTGTTGGGCCATGCGATCGAGCGCCACACCGGGGCCGATTTTGAATCGTTGGTGATCGACAGGATTTGCCGACCACTCGAGATGGGCGATACGCTCATCACACTGTCGCCCGATAAAATGCCTCGTGTTGCCATGGGACACGACATCGAGGGAAAACGCGCACCGAAGTATGACTTACGAGTGATCGCACCGGCGGGGGGACTGCTGTCGACAGCCAACGACCTACTGAAATACCTCTCCGCCAATTTGGGCTTCGTTGAATCGGAGCTGTATCCATTGATGAAGGAGATGCAGCAGATTCGCCATACGAATGGCGCACAACTATTTGGCAAGTCGGCAATGCCCTGGTACGACCAAGATGTGTTCAACCCGCCTGGCACGTCATTTTTGGGACACGGAGGGGGCACACCTGGCGGAACGAACTTTGTCGGGTTCGACCTCATGACCCGTCGAGCCATTGTCGTTCTGTCCAACCAAAGGAAAGTCAACGCATCCGTCGTAGGTTGGCAAATCTTACAGGACATGCCGCTAACGACCGATAATTGGCTGGTCCGGCAGCGAGTGGGGATCGGCACAGCACTGGACAGTGACGACAAGTCCGGCTTGGTAAGGATTACTCGCGTGTTCCCGAAATCTTCAGCAGCGCAAGCCGGATTGAAGGCTGGTCTCTTGATCCAAAGCGTCAACAACATTTCCGTCGTCGACAAATCGCTCGCAGAATGTTTGAACATGATGTCCGGGCCCGCCGGAACAGTCATTCGCTTGGAAATCGTCGACCAGCAATCGGACTCGACAAAGACTGTCGAACTTACGAAGCAAAGTTTTCTGACTTCCAGCTAATGTGCGCACAGATTTCGATTCTCTAAAGACAGGACGCAAATCATGGGTCGAACTATCGTTTACAGCCTCGCATGCTACGCTGTGTTGTTTTTCGCAGTCCCGCTGCCCGCAGCATTCCAGGACAGTTTTGCTGATTCTTATGCCGAGAGTATTCAAACCTTGCTCGATGACAAATTCGCCGACAGTGATTCGGGGATGGTCGTCGCCATTGTCGACGAACATGGCAGCCGTGTGTTTAGCGCAGGGGCATTGGACAACGGTACCGATCGAACAGTCGATGCCGACACGATCTTTGAACTGGGCTCCGTAACGAAGGTGTTTACGTCGCTGCTGCTGGTTGACGCGGTCACACGGGGCGAGATGCAACTCGACGATCCGGTGGCGAAATACCTGCCGGACCATGTCAAAATGCCGTCGTTCGAAGGACAGGAAGTCACTTTGGAGCACCTGGCAGCCCAGGAATCGGGTCTTCCCTTTCATCCGGATCGCATGCAGAGAACGCTTTCTGCGCGACCGACAATTGACGAACTGAAGGCACTCAAAGCGGCTTCTGACGCGTACACTGTCGATGATCTGCATCAGTTTCTTTCGAAACACCAGCTGACCAGTAAACCCGGCGCCGGATTTCAATATTCCAACGCCGGTATGGCACTGCTGGGACACGCGATGGAACGTCGCACCGGAAAAGATTACGAATCGCTGGTGATCGAACGCATCTGCCGACCGCTCGGCATGGATAGCACGCGCATTAAGCTTCCACCAGAAATGAAAGCCCGGCTGGCGCGCGGGCATTGGTCAGACGGCACGCAATCGGAGCACGTCAACTTTCAAGCAATGGCGAGCGCGGGCGCGCTGACATCCACAGCGAACGACCTCGTAAAGTTCCTTTCAGCCAGCCTCGGATTTGCTCCCTCCCGGCTGACACCGTTAATGAAACAAACCCATGTCATTCGGCACACCGATTCGCCCCGTTTCGGCACAACAGCCATGCCGTGGTTTGATCAGGGAGTCTACAATCCGCCCGGCACGCAAATCTTGGCGCACGGCGGAGGCGGTCTCGGCAACTTGGCCTTTCTGGGGTTGGATACCAAAAGACGGCGGGGTGTGGCGATTCTCACGAATCAATTGGGATTCAGCCCCTACGGGATTGGCTGGACTCTGCTGCAAGATCTCCCTTTGACGCACGAGAACATCACTTTTTGGGTGAAGGAGATTGTCGGCCTTGGTGTCGCCTTAGAAAAGGTGGAGGATTCCGGAGCCTTGCGCATTTCGAGAGTGTTCCCTAAATCGCCGGCGGGTGAAGCGGGCCTTAACGCAGGGCTCGTCATCAGTCAGATCAATGGGACGCCGACCGCCGGCAAGAGTCTGCAGGAGTGTCTCCAAATGCTCGGCGGTCCGGAAGGCACGCCGATTCAGTTGCAACTCGTCGACCCCGCTAATTCAGATGCTAAGCAAGTTGTCGAACTGAACCGCAAGAGATTTTTGACAGCGACGTATTGAGGCGGTCTCACCCTTTGGAAGGCCGGCGCTGGTATGAATCAACGTGAATCCGCATTGCAGTTTTTGAAATACTTCTGTGCCGGCGAATGGGAACCATTGTGCGACTTGTTGACGGAAGACTTTCAATTGAAAGGTCCGCTATTTGAGTTTCGATCGCGAGACGAGTATCTCGCAAGTCTCGAGGGGGATTCGGGAACGGTCGGTCAATTCAACCTGCTGTACACCTTCGAAGATGTCGCGGATGTTTGCGCGATCTACGACTTGATCAAGCCCGAATCGACATTAACAGTCGCCCAGATCTTTGAGTTTCGCGGAGATCGAATCGCCCGTACGCGATTGATCTTCGACGGTCGGTCGGTCGTATAGTCAGCCAGTGCCCAACAGAATTGAGCGTTCCGTGCCGCACTTCAAGCAGGCCGACGATTGCGAAATGGAACTCTTGTCACGAACCGTTTGCCGGAACCGGTGGCATGAAGACCGGACCGGATTGACTCGGCAACGTTTTTCCGGTCTCGAGCGCGTGCAACCGCGATTCGAGCTGCTGGACTTGATTGTTGAGAACTTCCGTCTCGTCGCAGTTATGGTAATGCGTGTGGTCGTGATTTGTACCGAATAAGCTCAAGGCAGCGCACCCGTAACTGCTTAAGATTCCGGCAGATAGCAATAAAAGGCACGCTGGACGATTCGCCTTTGTTTGACCCGGCGAGGTGTTCGTACGGGCAAAGAGAGTGTTGCGTTTCATCCGTATGATCTCCGGATTGGGCGTACGCCGAGACGTGTTGAAGAGATGGAGACAAGAAGTCTGAGAGGGGCGGCATCGTCCGCGAAAATGCGAATCTTGTCAATCCGTGTTTGGAATCGCCGATCTCCAGCGGAAGTCGCCCAACCACGCGTCTGCCTGACGAGTCGGAAGATGTTACCCGCAAAGCGTTTGGCCAATATCGCGCTTATCAAGCCTTTGCCGCAGACTCGCAAAGCGGGGCAATGGTTCGCGTGCTGGAGTCGCCCGTTCTCACTAGAGGTGGTCCCAAAACCCTCTGATGCATCGCGCAGACTCTAGCATAGGAGGCCAGAAAACAGGCACAACCAGGTCTTGGGATTGGTTCTAGGTCGCGCCGATAATTCCGATTTCCTTGGCAACAGACGCCACCGCTTGCCAAGCTCCCCACAGCGACAGACAGAAAACTGCCGCCATAAAGATGTTCTGCCACCAGCGATTCTGGTATTCGGAACCGATGTATTGTTTTGCCGACGTAATCCACCAGATTCCACCAGCCAATAACGGCAACAGCACGACCTGCAAACTGTTCACAATGACCGTGAGTGTGACAAACCCAGGCATGCGATCGAACGTCCACACGAGCGGGGAAATCAACACCCAGAGCGCCACGGCTCGATACAGCGTATGATCGCGGTGGTCGCCAAGCGGCACGCCGACGCCGGCCTTCCAACGCCGGTAACCATGACTGGCCATGGAACCCAGAGCGACCGCGTTACCGAGCTGCGAAGTAAAGACGGCGGCGAAGACACCCATAAGGAACATACACCGACCGGTGTTACCGAGTGCTTTTGCCAGTAATTCGGTCAACCCATCGAGGTCGCTAATCGTCTCCCCGGAATTGAAGATTAACTCCGCGCCGGTCGTCCAAATGGCAAGGTTCAGAACAATCATCACCACAACGCCCACTAGGAAGTCGAACATTTGAACGCGGCGATACTCGGGACTATTCCACCCTTTTTGCTCGAGAAAATAGGGGTAGGCGAGATTCATGACCGAGCCACCAATGGCTCCCATCAATCCGATGGCCAGTAGCATGGAATCGAAAGGCCCCTGTTGCGCAGGCATTTTGAAAGCAAACGCCCCTTCGACAACTTTGGCCGGATCAGGGCCTGACCAAATGGCGATACCGATCAGCGAGACTGAAAGTACCGCCAACATAATTTTGAAAACGATTTCGATGCGTTGAAACTTCGGCCGGAATGTTAGCGCGACTGCCAAAACCGTCCACGCGGCTGCCCATTGAAAGACGGTTCCCACACCGGTCATGTCCCGCCACGTTTCCCCCATGCCGACCACCATGTAGGAACCAATGAAGTGCCCCATAAGAATGGCGATGACCATCAATACCGGCGCAAACCAGGGATGCAATCTCGCTAACCCATCGAGAACACCTTCGCCATGTTGATTGCATAACTGGTATTTGGCGATTAACGACACAAAGAGGAACCGCACGAACAACGCCAGTAGCACCATCCACATCAGCGCATAGCCGTAGTTGCCACCCGATGTGCCTGATTCGACGATATCGCCGGCTCCCAGCCAGGTCAGCACAATAATGAAACCCGGCCCGAACGAGCGGAGATACTCTCCAAAAGTCCGGGGAATCGGGGGACCAGTCGTTGGCGAGACTTGCGAATCACTCGACATCAATTTGTCTTTCGCTTTTCGACAGTGAGATGACGACTATCATGTGGCGTATTAGGCAAGCCTATCAATGTGATGGGGCTGGTCACAAATGGCACCAAAAGCGGACGTGGCTTCGCTCGACCACGGTCGTTTGTTCGGGTAGCGCACAGAGACTTCAACTATTGTGCAGCGGCGGAGCGTAACTTCAACCCAATCAGGACCTGCAATGCAGCAGCCGAAACGCAGCCGAAGTAGATCATCATCATAATCATGGCGGCTTCGTCCCCGGTCATTTCGGTGACAAGCAGAATCGGAATGGCGGCCAATGGTGTGACACAACCGACCGAAAACAGCGAGGCCACTGCCAAAGCCAGAGGTAAGGCTCCCCATTTGACGATCAGCGAAAAATAGGCCGTCATGTGTAGGAACAAAACGAAAAAGACGATTCCTGCCCATACCAACGGCAACTCCAACAATTCCATTAACGACGCAGGATCGAGTAGGGCACCCAGGACGAAGTATCCCACCGCCGGAACGAGGGCCAGCAGACATCCCGCCACTTTGGCGTAGGCCATGCGCGCCGTTGAAATGGGGAGCAGCGTGATTGTTAGAAAAGTCTTATCGCGCAGTTCTTGGCGAAATACATTTGACGCGTATATCGACAACTCCACCATAATGGCGATCGCCATTGCGCCGACTATGATTTCGCCACCCTGACCGATTCCTGATGAAATTGCCGTCCCCGTTGTCCAATACAGAACGATGGCGACTGTCGCCAATCCGATCCCGTACAGCGCAAACTTGATGAGCCACCATTTCACACCTCCTGTCATGAAGCAGAAATCTTTCCACATCATGTAATTTCGCCAAACACGGTTCAGGCCGTTTTCTCTTCTTTTGCCTCGTTGGGGGACATCGATCAGCCGAGTCGGCTCCGTCGAATGGTCGCTGGTCAAACTGTCAAACGTCGCCCACGAAAGCAAGAAAAACGCCAAAGCCGAGACGAGGTGCAATACGACTTGAAGGCTGACGGGCGATTCCGAAAACCCAGTGGTCAAAATTGCATCGATGCGCACCAGCACCGAAACATTTGTAATGGCATCGATTGCAGAGGATGCTGCAGCGAAGAATCCGGTATCGGTGTCGGCACCGACGGCAGCCATTCGCCGGGATAACCACGCGATCCACCGCGGACCGATAAAGGGTAGAATCATCGGGATCGCGACGACCACGCAAGTGAAACCGCCCGCTTTACCGGACCGTCGGCAATACACGGACGCAAACAGTGCGAAATTCGACAGAAACGCCAAGTACGCGAACAGCGCAAAATATGCCGCGAAGATCTGCCGTATCGTTACACCGCCGAGCGTAATTGCCAGCAAGGTAAACGGAAACTGTGCGAGTAACAGAAATAGTGCGGTCAACACGCGCGTCGTCGACTTTCCGAGAAGAATACCGAGCGGGCTGATACCGGCCATCAAAAGCAGTCCGAGTGTGCCCTCTTCTTTTTCTTCGGTGATGGCAGTGGAGAAGAAACTGATGCCCGCCAGCGATATGAACGCCACGTTCAAGTAGGTAATCGATCGAAAGAATTCCCGGCCCGGCGCACCTAATGTATTGCTATTGATATGCGTCCAGACTAACCCGGAAAAGATCAACACTGCGAACAGAAACCGCAGCAGATGCGAGCGCAGGAGACGCGCATCGAGCCGTAGCCCTCGTGTGAACAGCGCCGTCGTTCCACCTAACATTAGGGCACTCCGCGCTGCGTCAAATCCATAAACGCCTGATTGAGATGCTTTTGGTCAGCCGTGAATGAAACGATGGGGATTTGAAGCTCGATCAAACCTTGTAGCACCGAATTCGTACTCGTAATTTCGGGATCGAACTCGATCACGTATTCGGCCTGGCCATCGAATTTTTCCACACCGATGACTCCCTCAATTTGATCAATGGGTACGTCTCCCTCGGGCGCATCGGGACCGACCCGCAACCGATAAACGGCGTGCCGGGAATCGTGAGACAATAATTCCTCCATCGCGCCGCTGAATTTGACTTCCCCACGATCGATAATAGTGACACTGTCGCAAAGTTCGGCCAATTCGCTAAGGATATGCGAGCTAATGAAAATCGTTTTGCCCATCCCCCGCAATTCGCGAAGTATGGCCATTAATTCGATGCGAGCTCGCGGGTCCAGACCCGATGCCGGTTCGTCCAGCAATAGCAAATCGGGATCATTGACGAGCACGCGGGCCAAACTGACTCGCTGCTGCATTCCACGAGAGAGTCCGTTGATAATGTCCTCGCGACGGCCGTCCATGTCGGTGAGTGTCAGGACGTCGCCGATGACCTGGTTGCGGCGTTCGACCGACAATCCATAGGCCGCGCCAAAAAAATCGAGATACTCGAACACCGTCATCTGCCGGTACATGCTGAAGTGGTCCGGCATGAAGCCGATTCGATGCCGGATCAACTTCACATCGGCAGCGACGTCGTGTCCGAAAACACGAATGTTTCCGACTTGCGGCCTCAAGAGCGTACAAATGAGTTTTAGCGCTGTTGTCTTTCCTGCTCCGTTGGGACCAACAAAGCCGTGTAACTCCTGCCGCGCAATTTGAAAACTGATGTTGCGCAATGCCCTTCGTTCCTTAAAGGAATGACTGACATTATTCACTTCGATTGCGGCAGTCGTGGTGTCAGTTGTACTCATAAGTTTCCCGTTGTAGCGATATCGAAGCAGTAGAGAACATATCCCGACTGTGCCGAGAACAAACTATTCTCAAGCAAAAATTCATTCGAGATTTTCGTAAACATGCATAGTCGAATCTGACCGATCGGTAGTGGCTTACCGGCGTAATCACGCTGTAAGCTTCGCCAAACCAATGGTCGACACAAGCTTTGAAACCCGTCCTCTGTGGTTTGATACTCGTTGTACTCGGGATCAAAGTAATAGTACGGATCGTCTTCGTCCTGGTAGCTCCGCAATACGGACGGCCCCGTTATCAAAGAGAGTCGCCCATCCGCGTAGGACATACGGTAGGTATTGGAAAGAAAAACAACGAACGTTTCTTGAGGCGGCTGCTGCAAAGACTCGTTGAATGCAATCTCCAACGACTGCAACTGCCCGCCAGTCGCGACGATTTCGGTGATGACTGGATTAATGGTCGGACCGGCGAGACGGCTACGGTGCACGAAATTCCGAGACGAAAACGGCGGAATGTCGACAACCATGGCTGCATCGACTTCGTCGGTGATCGTTCCCAACACCCGCTCGGTGTTTTGGCACGTGGAGTAGATGCGTCCCGTGCCTGAATGTTTGAGTGTGTGATGCTCACCCTGAGCAACAGACACAACCGCCTCTGACCATTGCTGAACATCGTAGTGGCCATCAGCAAGAGGATAAGCCAACGCAACAGAGCGAACGGTGGCCTTCTCTCCGTAGTCACGCCGACCCATCGTAAAAAACATAAGGCTAAAAACCGAAACGGCCGCAATTAATGCGACGAAGACCCAACGATAATCTTGAACCTTGCGCCCCATCAAATAGCTGCCCGGAAATAACATCGCCAAATACAAAAACGAACAGAAATAGATGAGAAACCAATTCCGAGAGGCGCGAGCCATACTCCGCAGCGTGCTAAATATCGTTTCGTCGGAACCGTACCCGGTGACGAAAACAGGCCCCAGGAAACTTTCCAATTCGCGGGTGCGCTGTCGGTTGGTTGGCGTCGCCTTTTCCTCGATCGACATCTCAATGAAATCGGGATCCATGTCGCCGATAGCCAAAGAATGTCGACGCACCCGGCCTCTGCCATGCCGCGTGACGACGTCAGGAGAATTGAGAACCTGTAACGACTCTGGAAATGTGGGAAATCGGCCGAGATCATCTAACAAGATGTGGACAGTCCCGCCACGAAATATCCAATCGAGAAAAGCCTGCCTGCGAGCCCCTTCCCATCGAGGAACTCGGTTGAGTAGGACGGATCTCAACGAGTCGGTCGCTGTGACCGACGTGGGAAACAGATTGTCGGGAAATGATTTAAGGGGCGACCGGAGTGTCGAGACATTCTGCGGATCGACCAGAATGACATTGGCGCGTTTGCCGTGCCGGGGTCTTGGCAAGTTAATCGTTTCCTCTTCCGCCGATCCCCACGATAACTGGAACTCTTCCCAGTTGTCTTGAATAAAAGGGTGAAACTGAACCCATCGGCTTCCGTAGGGCGCAACGAAAAACGATTTCTCGAGAACTGCGCCGACCGGCCGAAAGCCACCCAGGAGTTTCTGCAATCGGAACTTCCCCTCGACTTGTTCGGGCATCGGATTGCTGACGAGCACCGACAGAACGTTAAACCGACCAGCAACGACCTGACCATCGAATCCCCAGCGAAATTCCTCAATTTCGACGGCCGAAGCGGTCGCTGGAAGAGCGAATAGAACAACCGCTACCACGAGGGTGCACAATCCGATCGGATCGCGACGACTGATCGGTCCAGGAATTCGGACCGCATGACGATTTGGCCCCGTACTCGATGGCGCAAACGTGGCGAGTTGTCCTGAGTGGGCTGTCATATTCGAACCAGTCGATCGGCTGTCGCCGCTTTAAACGGGAACCCCGCCGGGACGCTTCTGAAAATACCACCACTCGACGAGCAGAAATGCAAAAGCGGCCAAGGCGAAATAAGGCCACAGCGGCTGATCGGTTTCAATTGCGGCATCAGAACTGGTAACGCTAACCTCGCGGAATTGGATCTCTCGAATACTGCGAAGCGACGTTTCGGCTGGAGCCAATAGGCTGGCGCCTATCTCGGCAACCAAGTCACCACTTTCGCGATATTGATATCGACCGACCCGATTCGCCGATATCCCTGGGACAAGACCTTCTTCGTTGCTTTCAATTTCGATTCTCTGATCGTCAGGCGTTTCGACAACGTAGTGACTTTCGGGTCGCAGGGTCTGCCCGGCAATGATGCCGGTTCGATTGGCTCGAACCTCTGCGAGATCGGCATGATCCAAGGCCGCTTGAACCATGTTAGCGACCAAAATCGGAAAGCCCACCCGGTACGGCAGCGTCGACCGGTCGGGATGAAACAAGAAATAGTAAGCGAGCGATTTCCCCTGGCGTTTCTTCAAGATCAATGGACCGGTTCGCCCAAACGCCAGAATCTCGTAGCCTTGTTCCTCGAAATCGCCATCTCGAATTTCGTCCTTTGTTTTCGGTTCGTCTGCCATTTGCACGTCCGTTAGCTCGACATGCTGCAAAAGCGGCGAATTTCGCTGCCAATCGACAACCTCACCAGAGCCGGTTTCCACATCGATCAACTCCGACAAATCGTCGGGGATAACTCCCACATAGATGGTGACATTAGCTTCCGGATTGGCCTCACCAGTCGTATCCGTAATGAGCAAATCGTACCGTGCGGCCGGCTGGCCCGACTCGTCCGTGGGGTAAACATCGACATCGGGGCGTGCGCCAAGCGCATGTCGAAAGGCCGCCAAGTTCAAAGGTGCATAGACACTAAGATGCCGCGATTCAGGCAAATCGATATGGGCAACATTGTCAGATGCCAAAGCATCGAAGCCGTCTGGTTTGACGCGTAGCTCTAAAGAGGACGGACCGACAGAATCAACGCTAAAGGCAAGCCGTTGCGAAGGTATGGTCTGTTCATCGTCGGCTGCCCGTTCCAAAAGGACGCTTTCGGTTCCGACAATCTCACCGTCCTGAAGGAGTTCCAGTTCTGCTGCCGTTTGTGCATACGGCGTCCCTTCGATGCGGACGAAAATGTCCCAGCGCGAGTCGCTCGATCTCCGAGCGTTGAGCGAAGTGACCCCGATATTGGCCCCCTGCCCCTCGAGACGTTGATAGTTCAACTCAAACGGCAGGTCGAATTCCACGTCGGCGGGAACATTTCCATCGGTAAAAAAGAGTAAGGAATCGAACCGCACAGTCCTCACCAAAGCTTGCGCCATGCGTAGCCCGTCGTCGAGTTGACTGGCGACTTCGTCGACTTCGATTCCGGCAAGGGCATCGCGAAGTACACGTTTGTTATCCGTAAAGTCGGTCAGCCGGCGAGCCGACGAACTTACCGTGATCAACGACATTCTGTGATCGGGGGGCAGGTTGTCAATCAGCTCCAAGACATCCTGTTTGACAATATCGAGTCGATTTTGACCGTTCGACTGGTCAACGGCTCCCATGCTGGCGGAGTTGTCGATCAGGATGGGAGTGTAATTTGCCTGCTCGACACCGGCGGGTAAAAAGGGTTGCAACGCCGCCAAAATCAAACACAACAGCAATAGCATTTGAAGCAACAGTAACATGTTGCGCTTGAATTTTTGAAACGGGGAATTGACGCGTTGATCGTTAATGACCTGCCGCCAAAGCGTGAGCGATGGAATTTCCTTTCGAGGCCGCTTGAGTTTTAGGAAATAGACAATGATCAACGGAATCAACAAGACAAATAGCCAAGCGTTTCCCAATGAGTAAAAACCAGGCCAATTCATTGAATCCACCCCCGCCTGACGAGGGCATCGAACAGCAACCACTCGACCGAATCGGTCGAATTCAGCACCATAAACCGACCGTTGCGCTGACGGCAAATGAGCGCCAGTTCGTCCTCGTAGCTGAGCCGAAGTTCATGATACAGACCCAGCAAATCCCCGGCTGAAGAAATATCCAACGTGCCGCCTGTTTCGGAGTCGACAAATCGCAAATCGCCAGTCACTTCCGGCTCGATTTCGGACGGCCCAAGAATCTGAATCGCAAACGTTTCCAATCCCGCACTAAACAACATATTCATCGCACGCTGGACGTTTCCCATCGACAGAAAATCCGAAAGGATAATGGCGATTCCTCGACCGCGATGCCGACGCAACATTGCTTCGATCGACGATTCAATGGGGGCATCGCCGCCACCTTCAATCGATTCGAGAAACTCGAACATGCGTTTGAAGTTGATGCGGCCGGTGCAAGGTGGCATGACTCGGGGCTCGCCGTCGGCTTGATGGGCGACATGGACGCTGACGCGTTCGTAATTCATGAACCCCATAATCCCGAAAGCCGCCGCCAACTGCCTTGCACGCAATAGTTTGTTTTCAAACAGCATCGAAGTTGATGCATCGACCAAGATGGCCACATGCATTTCTTCTTCGTGCTGATACAGCTTAAGGTAGGGCCGGTTCAGCCGCGAGAAGATGTTCCAATCGACATAGCGCACGTCGTCACCGGGAACGTAGTCACGGTAGTCGGAGAATTCGGTACTTGTCCCTCCTTTTCCGGCGAGATGCTCACCGTGACTACGATTTGTAAGCCGCCTCGACGGATTCAGCCGCATTCGTTCGATGCGTCCGATAACGTCGTTATCGAGCAGCGATGTAAACTGCACGCCACCAGCAGAGTCGGACACGGATTAAACCTCTTCCGAAAGTTCAGTGAGACATTGTGAGATCAATTCGGCGACAGGAACGTTTTCCGCCTGGCCGTCGTAGTTCAACAAAGTACGATGCTGCAACACTTCTTCTGCAAAGTGGCGAACGTCCTCGAACGCCACGTGAGCCCGCCCGCTGCTGAGTGCTCGCACTCGGGCCGCACGAATGAGCGACTGGGCGGCCCGGGGACTCGCGCCCCAACGAACGTAGCGTTGGACGGTTTCGGGGGCGAATTCGGAATCGGGATGCGTCGCCAAAACCAGCCGTACTGCGTAGTCACGAATCGGGTCGGCCACAACGACTTTATCAAGCACAGCCCGCAGCGCCATGATTCGCTCGGAATCGAGAAGCTGCGTTAATTCGACGGGTTGCTTCAGAATCGTTCGGCTGACGACTTCGTTGAGATCGTCGCGGGTGAGAAACTGCACATTCACTTTGAACAGGAAACGATCGAGTTGCGCTTCGGGAAGAGGATAAGTCCCTTCCTGCTCGATCGGGTTTTGAGTCGCCATAACAAAAAACGGCTGTTTCAACCGAGTCACGTTGCCGCCGGTCGTGACGGTCCCTTCCTGCATCGTTTCCAACAGGGCCGATTGCGTCTTGGGTGAGGCCCGGTTGATTTCGTCGGCGAGCAGCAATTGCGTAAAGATCGGCCCTTGGCGAAATTCCAAGTGATATCGGCCTGAGTCGTCGGTACTCATAATATTCGTGCCAATGATATCAGCCGGCATGAGGTCGGGAGTGAACTGAATTCGTCGAAAATCGAGATCCAGCACCTGTGACATGGCTTTAACGAGTTCGGTCTTTCCAAGCCCGGGAACGCCTTCCAAAAGCACGTTGCCACCACAGAACAACGCCGTGAGCGCGGCTTCGACAACTCGGTCCTGCCCCACAATGACCTTGCCAACCTCTTCACAAGCCGCAGCGTAGTTTTGTTGAAACTGATCCGCCTCGGCTTGCAATACAGTCGTGTCGGTATCGGTAACTTGTTGATTCATCCCGGTGTCTTTCGGTCGATATGAAATGTTGAAGGGTTATTCTTGATCCTGTTGCCGTCGACGTTTCATTTCCAACAACCGTTCCGTTGTCGAAAGCGATTCTGGTGTTTCTTGCGAACCACCGCGTTGTTCAGCTGCAGCCTGGTGCTCGGATGATTCGCGTTGCTCCGCACGAGAGGGTCGCTCGGCTGGTTTTCGCCCCACTAACTGGCCGACTGTCGTTTTCTCCCTTGTGGCGGACTCGGTTCGTTCTCTGGTCAACTGGGAATGAACGGCCTGCTTTCTTTCCAGCAGGGTAGACATCGTTTGCGTGGTCGGACCACTTTTTCGATCCAACCCCAACCAGCTTTTGATGACGTACCAATCGAGTTGCACTCGACGGATTGCGACATCCAACGGAATCAAACAGGCGAGCAGGATGAGAAATTTATCAAAAATCGGTGACGAACTTTGTTTGGGATCACGCCTCCCGTAAATCGTGTCCGCCGTCGCATTGGCATCGAGACGACGCCCACCAGTTCGGGAAGCGATTTCTTCCAGCACCACGGGGTTGGAGCGAAATCTGAGGTACTCGGGAGAATAAGGAACGATGAATCCTCCTTGAGCGCGATCGGTTCTATCCCCGGCGACGCCAACTCCGGCGACTTGATAACGGCCTTTCCCCCAAAGCGGCACGGTCGCCTGATATCGACGCGGCCCCACCTGTTTGAGTGCAACCGTTTCGGATCGTTCGCGTGGGCCCGAAATTTGGGCGTGCACGTCCAAAAACGCCTCTTCGGGGTCGTAATCCTCCACAATAATCGTACCTTCATTGCCGGTCGTGTAAGTCCACATGCGAAGGTTCGACTGTTTCCGCACACGGGAGATATCGGTCATCAATTGTTTGACGAAGGGCCGATACTTGTCCCAATTGACCCAGTCTTTGCCCCAATTTGTTGACAAATCAGACGTAAACGCGGCCGTTGTCCCCAACCCATATCTCCAACGAGCCAAAATGGGATCGATATCGTCTTCCTCATTCTCTTTGGGTGGAACCCGCAAAATGCTCATCGCATTGTTCTTGACGGTCGTCAGCACGTAGCCGTGCAGCGGTGGAATCGCATCGATTCCTTTGAGGATTCCGGTGTCGAAACCGATTTCCGGCGTGACCGTCTTGTTTTGAATCATACTCCGCTTGAGTGTTTTGGATTCTTTAATAAAGATCGACGGCAGCAGGCTGGGGTCGGCTGGAAAGTAGTAGCGTCCCCCGGTCACCGACGCGATGACTCGCATCATGGAAATCTCGGCACCGCCATGCGGAAAAATCGCGACCATGGAAACGGAGATATTGTTCTCTTTAAATTCGCTGACCAGAGGCGGGGGCGGCGGAGACGGATCGCCGTCGGAGATGATGATCATATGCTTGGCAGCGGCATCGCTTTTCTTCAGCCCCTCCAACCCCATTCGCATGGTGTTGGTGAAGCTCGGCATATCGCCAATCTGCGCGGCATTGATTTTCGGCACGAGCTTTTCATAGTCACCCGCTGAAGTTAGTTCAAACACCCACGACTCTCCGTTCGCACCATCGAACGCGAGCACACCGACTTCATCCTGATCGCCGAGTACCTTAATTGCCTGTTTGGTGATCCGTTTCCCCCAGGTATTCCCTTCCGGAAATTCGCAGGTGTGCAAGATGATGACCAATGCCCCCTTGGGGAGCACTTTTTTCTTCGTAATATCCATGGAGACCGGCAGGGCCTCCTCGATGACGGTACGGTGATAGCCTCCGGGACCGAAGCTGTTCGCTCCCCCCACCATCAAAAAGCCGATGCCCAAGTTGCGCACCGAGTCTTTAACCGCTTGCATCTGAACCGCGTCCAACGCGTCCGCTGGAACGTTCACAAAGACAATGCTGTCGTAAGGCATCAACGAGAGGGAGTCGCGGGGAAAATCATATGCCGGGGCAACATCGACGGCTCGCTGGCCTTCGCGAATCGCCTGCACGAGATTGTCGGTATCGCGTGCGTCGCCTTGCGGATCGGACACCACCAGGACGCGCCCTTCTCCCTCGACAAAGATGTAATTGAGGGCCGTATTGTTCCGTTCCAAATTGTCTTCGGAACGGCGAACTTCAATTGTCGCGGAATACTCATAGTACCCCGGCTCGCTAAGCTGAATCGGAAGCACGAATCGATTTTTGCCTGGCTGATATTCGACATGCCGCTGGGCGACAATCTCGCCACGCTCCCGCAGCACGAGTTCTCCTTCGCCTGCCTCCAGCGACGACAGCACAACGTTGGCTTCATAGTTTTCGCCGATCTTGACGAACTGCGGCAATTCGAGGCGCTCAATCCACACTTCCTTGTCGTAGGCATATTGAATTGGCAAAACGTCGACCGAGATTCCTCGCGAACTTAATTGATCGAGAACCTGCGAGTAATTTCCCTCGGTCGCTGTGCCATCGGTGATTAATACGATGCGACCGCGATTCTCCTCTGGCAACATGGCTGCTGAAAGAGAAAGCGCCTGCTCGAGATTGGTGGCGTCGCGATCGATTCGCGAATTGATCGCCTCAAACGGGAAGGAATTCCGCGGCGGGAGTTCGACACCCGAGTTGCGTCCGAAAACAATCAAACCGGCCTGATCGCGCCCCGGCTTCTCGCTGACCGTCCGGTTTACAAAATTGAGTGCCTCGTCGATCATCCGACCTTGGTTCGAACCGGTATCCCCATACACGGAATCGGAGACATCGAGGGCGTACACGACGGATATGACATCAACAACGCGCACGGCTCGGGGTTCAGCCAAGAGCATGACAAAGACGCCGAGCAACGACAGCCGGATGAGAAGGGCGGCCAATCCGCGACCGCGAGTTAACCCGCCGTAGCCGGCGACCGCCAACCACCACACCCAAACGGAGAACGCCATCAGCACAAATGCCCAGGGTCGTGCGAACAGCAACTTGTCCGCCCATTCCAACCACACACAAAGGGCCGTAAAGACAACCAGAAAAGCCACTAAGGGAATGGCTGCGCGCCAGCCAATCGGCCTACGCGGTGAGGGAAACAAACTATTCCAAATCCGTCGGATACTCATAAAGCCAATTCCACAATTCGCCGGTTACCGGTATCACCGACGAGGATACGCGATTTCGAATTGATCGTGAGTCCCCATGGGTTCGAAAACTGGCCGGGACCGCTCCCGAATTCGCCGTACCGACCAAGCAACTCACCATCCAAACTGAATCCGCTAACGCGATTCGCTCCGTATTCGATCACATACAAATTCCCTTTGGGGCCTTGAGTGATGTCGTAGGGGTAAAACAAATCTCCGGTTGTTTCCGTCCCTCCGATGATTCCTTCGAACTGACCAGTATCGGAAAACACCTGAATTCGATTGTTGATGGCATCGGCGACATACAAACGTCCCTCGTGCCAAACGAGCCCCATCGGACGTTGGAATTCGCCCGGTGCTGTCCCAAATCCACCAAACTCCAACACAAATTCGCCATCGACGCGAAAGCGTTGAACTCGGTGATCCCCGCCGTATTCGCAGACGTAGAAATCTCCCGAATCGTCTTGCACAACATCAACGGGCCACTTGAACTGCCCCGGCTCGGATCCTTCACTGCCGAACAATTCCACCACCTGACCCTCGTCGTCGAAAAAAACCACACGATGGTAGTGGGTGTCGGCAACGGCAATACGTCCGTCTTGAAAAACGCAGACCCCTTCCGGCTTCCCAACGTCGTAATCGGGCATCCACCACTCTCGAAGTTTTTCTCCTTCGGCATCGTAAACCAGAACGCGGCCGGCATCATCGAGGACATACAATTCGTCGCTTGGCCCGACAGTCATACCGCGTGGTCCCGGCATGACGGCGCCGTCTGGTGGAATCGACCAGGAACGAACATCCTTCACATCGAGAGCAGGATCAGTCGATTCTCCACTGCACCCAGTCAAGGTGAAGCAGAGAAATAAGCCGAGCATTGTCCCGATTGCGATGCGCATTCCTGATTCGAGTTTGCCATTACCCGAACGCTGAAACACTGTCCGTCGAGAGCCATCGGTGTTGTGAGTGATTTGCAGTTCGTTGTACGATCCTGCGAACCGTGATGATTTCAATTCCAAGGGACTATCGGGCGACTGTCGAACGACCAATTGTTCCGGCCGAAGACAAAGATCGTCTTTTGACATCTGGCCGAGCCACTGACGCGCTTCCTGCGGAGTAAACCAGTTGGCCGGACCGAGAAACGCTGCCAATTCCCTCGTCGGCGGATGCCAGTACAGTTCGTCCACCGGCCCCTGGAATAAGAGCTGCCCTTCCTTCAAACAAATTGCGGAATCGGCGTTCATGAGTACAGTTTCGGGGGCATGGCTGGCAAACACGACTGACGTGCCGGTACTCGCACACCGATCGCGGATGGTTTGCCAATACGCACCTATGCGAGCGGGATCGACATGCACCAAAGGCTCATCCATCACCAAAACGGTTGCCTCGCTTGCGAGTGCACGTGCCACCGCTAACCGAGAACGCTCGCCCTGCGACATTTTTCCGGGCAATTCGTTGGCGTGATCGGTGAGGTCGAATTCCTGCAGCAGCTTCTCGAAGTCTGCCCGGATATCGCTCCGCCGGGGAGCAACGATTTCCAGATGCTCCAGAACGGTTTTATGGCCCCAGAGTCCCTCGTTTTGCGGAACCCAATAGATCGGTAATCGATTCGATGCGCTGTCAATTTCTCGTCGGATTTCTCCAGCGGAAGGCTGCTCGAACTGAGCCAACAGATTCAACAACGATGTTTTGCCGGCACCAGAGTAACCGATGACTGCGGTGATTCCCGAATCGATCTGCGCAGTGATGCCCTTTAGCCGATCTCGTCTCTCACCGGCTAGCGTGACCGATCTTAGAATCCACAACTTGCTGGTCATTTGATGAACCAACGAATCAATGTCTGCCGAGATGCAACGACCATTCCCAAAACCAACGCTGGAACAGCGACGGTGATGCCAATCATGACCGACAGTACGGCGTTCCGGCCGTAATGTGTTTGAATATAAAGCTCGATCGGTGCGCTCCGAAATCCAGCCGGCGCCAGAATCGAGGTTGCGGTCAGATCGAGATAGGCCCAGAGAAACAACAAAAAAAGTGCCCACACATGTCCTCGGGCCACCGTTTGCCACCATAGCTCGCGGCCTTTTCCTCGCTGAGGCGAATCGGCAACTGCAAACAACAGATTGGCCGAGTGTATCGAATCGCTGGGAAGGAGACGCGACGTGAGCAACAGCAATAACAATGCCCGGGGAGACATCCACAACACCAAGGCAGTCACCAACGGTACGGGGGAATTGTATAGCCAATTCAGACCGGCGGATTGAAATAGAAACAATAGTATCAAGCTTAACAACAGTATTCCCAAAAATCCGGGAAGACAAAGTGCAATGGCGAAGCCGCGCCATCGATGACGATTCCAAAGCCATTGACAACCCACATACGTGATTGCCATTGCCGTGATTCCCACTAGCAAGCTGCCTGCGACACCGCGAACAAATGCCTCCCGCATCAAAGGCGCTCCGAATAACGATCGAATCCCAGTCGGGCCATCGCGCCCGACGATCCACATTGGGATGAGCCATAGCGCCATTACCGATAGCATGACCCAAAGGTTGAGTGCGACTCGCTGCGATTGAGTCGGTCGTGCATTGAATTCGGTGGCAGCAGTGAGTGGGCCAGCATGATGCAACGCGAAGTACCAAACGGGGATCAAGACCACGAGTTCGCAAGCGAGTGGCCATACCGCCGAAGCCAGCGAATTCGTCAGCATGAGTCCGCTGGCTTGCGCGTCGAATAGCCAGACCGTCCACGATGTCGCCCCGAACAGCGATGCCATTTCGAATTCTTGAAAGCTGAGCAGAAAGACGATCGCGAAAATCGGCAGCGTTCCGGTCGCCCCCCTCCGAAGCCACATTGCCGCGAGCCCCAATGCATGACGTCCGCGCGCATCGTCCGGCCGTTTGGCCAGGCGGTAGCAATGAATCGCTTCCCGACTGACACTCGGTGATGGGGCTACCAATGCCATCAACGTCCCAGCGGGAATCCATCGGAATGCAACCAGCAGCGAATACCACAGCTCTTTCCAGACTGGATGTTGGATGAGTGAAAGTGAAAAACTCGAGTAGGCGTATCCCGTAAGGATTTCAGGACACAACAGCGGTGAAAGAAACCCCAGCCAGACGAGGCGACTCCCCCCGCGTGAAAGGATCGACGCAAAACGTGTGCAAATCGCGACAGCGAGAATCGAAATTGCGAGACTTCGTAAACATGTCCAACCACACGCCTCAACGAGGCTCATCGAAGATACTCCGATTCCAACCACTTGAGGCAATCTTGGCGCGAGCCCCCGAGTAACGTCACATCATAGGCTGACTGGGCCCAATCACTCAGTTGTCGCACGTCGGGTGATAATAATTGTGGATCAACGGGGCCGAGCGGAATCTGACGCGAAACAGATGCCGCCAGTTCCAACTCGACTTGTTCGGATAACAGGTAATCAACCAAACGCTGCGCCTGATTCAGCTTATTGGTTCCTCGAATGATCGCGACGCTATTCGGTAGACAAATCGTGGTACCATCCTCCAAACGAATCGGAAGTGCCGCGACAGGCAGACCGTCATCTCGCGCAACAAAGAAATCATCCGTGTCGGTCCAACCGAAATGGCACACTCCTTCCGCAACGAGGTTTTTCACGACCGCATTGCCAGGAACCTCGCGCACACCTCGTGAGCGTGTGTCGTGGTGCCATTGCTCGAGCGCCTCTCCGCCCCACAAATGCCAAAGCAGGCTGTAGTGGGATAGCGTCGTACCAAAAAGGGGCTTGGCGATCGCCATTCGGGAAAGGTCGCCGGCTAAAGCATCTTGCAGCGACTGTTCGTCAGCCGACATAACATTGGTGTTGACGATATAAACGCGCATGCGGGCTGCAAAACCGGTCCACGTTCCATCGGGATCCTTAAATCGTGAAGGAATTCGCTCGTATCCTGGGCCACGATACTCCGCCAACACATTCTCATCCTTCAGTGCCATCGTTCCCAGCACTTGGTTATTCCAAAAGACGTCGCAGCGAGGGTGGTCTTTTTCCGCGATCAGCAGATTGACCAAACCCAACGACTTCGTGGCTTCGGTATCGTGGCGGACGACAATGGGAATACCGGTTTCGGCCTCGAATCGTCGCAAGATGGGCTCCGAAAAGGCCGAATCGTGCGCACAATACACGACCAAGGAGTCTTCGGAACCGGTGACGGTATCGTTAAGAAAGAAGATGCCCCATCCGGTGGCGATGAGTACGAACACGATGACAACCACCGTTGTCGGCGGATTACTGTGCGGATTCATCGGGTTCTTCGCGCGTTGACGATTCCATGTTGTCGAAGTACTGGCGAATGCCATCGTGGTATCCCGGTGGGATCTGCTCCTGAAGGATCGCTTCGCTGACGCCCTGGCGAACGTTTTGAATCAGATTTGAGTATTCCTTTTTGGCATCGCCAGTATCGCTAAGTCCTTTAGTCTTTAACGACAGTAAGACTTTGCCCGCGTTGAGCGCCGTTTTGGTATGTTCGCTTTGAAAATCGGTTTCGACCGAATCGTCTTCTTCGACCGTTGCTCCACCTCCACCGTCTTCGCCGCCGGTCCCCTCCCCTTCGCCTTCGTATCCACCAAGCTCGGCGAACAATTCTGCGTAGTCAGCCATCGAAACGCAGTTTTCGCACTGCTCCCCGTCCAACTGGTCCTGGTCGTTGGCTCGCTTTGCCAATTGAATTGTCTTCAGAGCTTCTTCCAGCGCTTGTAGGTCTTTGGCCGTTTGCGAGATCTCCTTGAGCTCCAATTGCGCTAACTCCAGCGATTCCTCGAGCCCTTTCAGCGACTCTTGAGAGAGTTCGCTCAGCTTCGACATGCCGAGTTGTTTCTTGGCACGTTCGAGTGCCGCGGCCAAAGGTTTGGAATTGACGCGATCCTTGGCGAACTCTTCGAGGTCGCTTAACTTTTGATTTACCTTTTGAGCGAGTTCGGCGCGTTTGACGGGATCGGTCGTTTTCAGCATTTCGCGCAAGTCTTCCTGCAATTCGCTGAACTCCTTTTCCAAACCCTTTGTGCCCCCCTCCTGCAATTCGCGAGTCCATTGGTCAAGTTTCGATTTGCTGGCGCCCCCAAACCGCTGCATGGAGGGTGACTTGCTCAGCAATTCCTTTAACTGTTCGGCATTACGCTGTCGCCAGAGTGCGCCCATTGATTTCTGCCGCGATGCGAGCGCTTGAAAATTGGACTTCTTGGCCTGCGGTTTCATTTTGCGAAAGGCGCTTTTCAAATCTTCGACGGCCTTCTTGACTTCGGGAGATTCTTCACCCCCGCTGTCGTCCTTTTGAAGCTGAGCGGTACGAGCCTGCGTGGCCTTACGGCTCGTTTGCAAATCTTCTTTCATGGCTGCTGCTTCCTCGGCAGCCTCAACGCGACCGAAGGGGTCCAATTGCGGAACGAATTGAACCCCGATCCAAATCGCCAACATCGCAATCGCAACATCAGCAAACCGGCGACCGACACCAAAGGGAACGACATCCGCCGGTTCAACTTTCGGTGCCGCCTCTTCGGCATCATGCGCAACCAGTGACTGGTAGCTGCCGGCAGATTTTTCCAACAGCGCGACCGTCAAGAAAAGGTCTTTACTGCCTGACTGTTTATCGATCGTTCGGGCCGCGTCAACAAGCGTCGGCCTACGATGCAAGATGGCAGCGAGAAACACGGCGACCAAGGGAATGAAACCGATCGTCGTGGGAGTCAGTTCGACCGAGAACAACCCCGAAAGTCGACTCGCTAACAATACAACTGCGTACAAACAACACAACGCCAGTATCAGCAGGTACAATCGCCGAAAGAACGACAACGCCTGCAAACGGCGGGCGACGCGATGTAGTAACTGAACCGATTCTGGAAGATTGAGCATGAGTTCCGCCTCATTCCGAGATGATGCACATGGATTCATGGATCGCACCGAGCGTCCCGCTCGGCTGATGAAGCTCGAATCTTAATCTCGCTCCATGAACCATGTCAGTCATCTGAATTATAGGAGTCGGTTAAACACCTGTTTTGTTTAAACAGCCAAGAATAATGCAATTTGTTACTGTTTGTTTTCTGCCGGACTGCTTGCCGTTGGCTTACTGTCCGCTGTTTTTGCCTCGTCGAGGCTTAAGAGTTGATCTCCATCGGTATCGATCTTTTTGAATACGGCAATCGGCCCCAAAAACTCTCGCCGCGAAACGTCTCCGTCGCGATTTCGATCCATTTTGCGAAACCATTCCGGTCCCGAGAGGGCGTTGGTATTCGGAATGACCTGAGAAGACATTTCGGCCGGTGCCATCATGCCGCGGTCGTCGATAAACAATCGCGGTTTCCCCAATTCAAAATCGATGCTATAGCTACCGGCGATTTCCGGTGGTGCTAACTCCGAATCGCCGTCACGATCGTGGGATTCCAGACGGCTCCAAGCCGCGGAAAGTTCACGGGGGGCCAGCCGACCATCGCTGTCGGCATCGATCAGTTCGAACAATGTCTCTCCCTTTCGACCAATTGTGACATTCAAGCGACTTCGACTCGCACGCGCTTCCTGATTCACGTATTCGATCAGCTCGTTTCGAACGACCATACCGTCGCCATCGCGGTCCACCATTTGAAACGTCGTGTCGGGAACACCAACAGCGGGGAATTCTTCCATGGTCAAGTAGCCATTCTTATCGCCATCCGATGTGAGAAATTTCAACATGTAGAACTGGCGATTGTCGAATGTGTTGCCCGGTCGTGATTTGACGACTGCTTCGAAATCAATTCCATCGAGTCGAAACTTCAGCCGTTTACTGTCGACTTGCTCGAAGTCGGTCACTCGATTCGATAGCGGCTTTGTCATGGAGATTTTCGGCCGACGCGTAATCGGATTGGGGATCTGGACAGCAATCTTCAGATCGACCGGCGGATCCCCAAGCAGTTCGACAAGTTCGCTGTGATCAAGCGCCCCATTCCGATCGCGATCGAAATGCGTCATATCTTGGTCGGATAGACCGATCTGCGAGGCAGTCAATCCAACCCCCTGCTCATCGGAGCGTGAACCATACCGCAGCAATAATTGTTTGGCCAGCTCATCAAACGAACGTTGGTCATTGACCGTTTTTAAGGGCAATTCATCCCTTTGGTCACGTGCGGCCGATGCCCGCCGGGACACATCCGTTAACGTGGCAAACGGCGTCAGCTCCTCGATGCTGAACAACTCGTCGTCGTCCAAATCGCGTTTTCGCAATGTCTCCGGTGTCGCCGCAAACTCTGCTGGCGATAACCGCTCATTTCGGTCAAGGTCCAACCGGCGAAACAGATTGGCGGCCCGAGCTTCCCGAGAGGAATCCCATTGAATGTGAAACGGATCACCCATGACATTTCGAATGTATCCTTCCAACTCGTCACGTGTGATCAATCCGTCCTGAGAGATCTTACGGATCAGCCCTAAATCGATGGCCTCCGCTTGCTGAATCGATTGGAGCTGCCCCGGCGAAGGGATGTGCCGAGACTCCGCCTCGTCGAGCGAGCCATCCGCATCCGTATCAAGTTCGGAGAACATTTGGTCGAGTTGCTCGGCGTGTTGCTTACGAAATCCCTTTCCGTTGACGTCGATTGTCATGCGGACGAACAGCGGTCCGGTGGGCCCCAAAAACACCAAATCTTGGGCGTTCGGGCTCGCCGCAGAACGAGCGTGATTTGCCCTGGAACCAGGCGCATCAGCCGCCGCAAAAGGCCCAACGCAAATTGTGATGGCCCCCATCAGAACAAGGACGCCGGCGACAGTTGAATATCGCAAGAAGTTCACCCCGCGCAGTTCTATCGATACCTCAGACAGGATGCATAAGACATTCTGTCTTGATCTTTCGACAAGGTACCATTCTGGCTTCGGAATATCAATAGATTTTCCGGTTTTGGGCGGCGAACGTCGCGATGATACGTTTGGCGGAACAACAGTCCGCCACCTGCATGGGTCGAACAACGCGGTTCGCGTTTATGGGGCGTTCGATGAAGACTCCTCCGGAGGTGCCCCAAACAAACGTTGTAGCTCTCGATTCAAGCCACCTTCAATCAACTGCCGGGCCGCACCACCAGTCATTTGCCCTGTCAACTGCCCCAAGACGTTGCCATCAAGCTGTGGGCTCTCAAGAGTTCCACGAATGGGAACGGCAATGTATTGCCCGGCGAGAGGTGCCAGAATCGGATTCTTCTTGACCCATTTGGGTTGAACGGAGACCTGGGCGATCAACGCTAACGATTCGTCGACGCCGACCGATCCATGCGTGCGAATCACGATGTCGCCGATCGAGAATTGGAAATTGGAGTGGTAAATGCGACCGTTTGTCATCCGAAATTGAATCGGCTGATTGTCTATCTTGGCCCAGATGTCGCTGCCCGGTTGGGTCGCGCCGATCAATCCCCCTTCGATCAATGACTGCAATCTTGCAATGAATCCAAAAATCTGATCGACAACGGGACCGGAACGAATGCGGGACGAATGAACCGTAAGGACGCCGCCGATGTCGGCCGCTTCCGGATTATCAACGGGAACCGTACCGTGCGCCAAAGAGACCGAGAATTCTCCATTGGCCCTAACAGCATCGGCCATTAAAGGTGCAGCATACTTGAGCCAGCCGCGGCAGACCTCTGCAGAGAACGACATGTTTTCGACTGCCGGCCCCGCATCAAAAACCAACAAGGGTTTCGGCTGATCAAGCAACAAACGTGGCCGGGCCAAGATTCGTCCTTCCCCCACGGCGACGTTGATTGGCACAAACTGGATGACGCGATCGGTAAGGTCCGCTTGGATTTTTCCCGGACCGAGCGGCAATCCAAACGCTTGTCCGGAATCCCAACCCAGTCCTGCTTGCCCGGACAACGACGGCGACACCATGGTAAATGAGACCGGGCTTGCTGTATGGCCTGTCCGGTTGACCGTTGTCAGATTCGAACGTATCGAACTCGCCTGATCTGCATGGGAAGCAAGCGGCCCCTTGAGGTGAAACTGTTGCGATTGCCGTCCAGCGAGTTGAATGGGCGTATCAAGCAATGGCTGCAAGACCCGTGATGCCTCGGCCATATCACAATCGATCAGGCCGGTCAGATCGACAACCTTTCTCGTACTGAATTCATCGATTGTCCCCCGTGCCGCAACGTGTACGCCGTCGCATGTCAGCTGGAGCGAATCGACGATGAGTTGATCTTTGGTATGGTCGGCATTGCCTCGCAGCGCGAAGCGAACATTTCCGATTTGAGAATCCCGAGCGGTTCCCGATGGCGCGGATTCTGAACTCGCTTTGCGGAATACAAGACGATCGACGACGGTGTTGCATGTCACCTGTGTATGATCGTCGGCATGCTGAATTTTTAATTGGGCTGTGGCCACCCCGGCTGGGTTGAACTCCCGGGCGAACGTCGAGTCGGGAAACCAGCGAGCCAGACGTTCCAGATCGCCTCGCAATGCAACTCCTGCAGATATCGTGGCCTGCTCGTTCTCGGAAAGCGTGGCCAATACGTCAACGGCCCGTAAGGAAATCGCCCGACTCGAAAGCGTGCACTCCTCGACCGACAAAACGTTCGACCTCCATTCCGCCGGCTTGGTGATTTCGAAATGTACCGCCGGATCGACGACGCGCCAGTTCTTTCCACTCGCCCGTAAGTTCTTCAGACCGGCTGACATCTTTGTGACGCGCAAACGATCACGACTCAACTTCCCCGTTGCGCGAATGTCGGCCTTACCAACCAAATCGTCCACAGGCAACGCGAGCCATTGACCGATTCGCGAATGCCACGAAGCGGATTCACCTTTCAGATTGAGTTCGAACGGAAAGGTCGAATCGCGGTTGAGCTTTTCGACTGGCCCTGTCAAGCGTGCGAACAGGTGATCGGTCGGGCTGGAAACTTGTAACTCGGCAGTGCGCACCGCGAGAATTCGACCTCGGTTGTGGTCGCCTGTGGCCTTGAATTGAACTTCGAGCAGTTCTTCTCGCCAATCGTCAAAACCGGGCAACTGAAAAACGAAATCATCGAACTGGAGTTGTCCAATCAGTTGAGTTTGCTCTTCATCTAACACCTTGGCATCGAGTCGGCAGGCAAGTGTTCCGGCAAAGCGCGTCGAGTCGATTTCAACAAAGCGCCCCACCTCTTGGGTCAATCGACTGAGGTCGCAGCGAGCAAGCAAGGAGATTTGTTCTTGGCTGCCGCTCGCGTGGGCAGAAAGAAAACTCGATTCGCATTTCAGGCGATCGATACTCCACGACTCGTCGTTCACCTTCATGTCGGCGTGCAAGAAGATCGGCTCTTCCCAGGCAACCACTTCGCCATTGTGCTCGGCGACAAAACCGGTCGAGGCGATATTGGCAAGCAAACGGTGCGACTCGCTGAGTAATTCGTGCGATATCGCGATTTGAAATGTCCCCGTTTGGACCTTAAGCCCCTCGTGAATCTGCAATGTGCGTGGCAATTGGCGCGCGATTTCTGCGACGTTGATTTCACCGCTGATGTCAAACGGCTCGGCCCTGATGGCAGCCAACAGCGATCGTTCCTCGAAACCCCCGGTCCAGTTCTCTAATCTCGTTTTCCCCGTGAATCTGAGATGGCCAAGATTCGACACAACTGAAACGTTTCTGCAGACAATTTGCCCGTCGTTCCACTCAACTGCACCCTTAATACCGATCGACTCAGATTCAAGGCGCTCGTTGGCAGCCAACCCGGGAAAACTTCCGGAGACGTTGTTCGCGGTAACACTTCCGGTTACAGAAACAGAATTCGACGTATCTGCTTGTGAAAACTCACACGAAAGGTCGCAATTCAGACTGCCGGATACTCGGAGATCTGTCGCGACTCTCGCAACCAATCGTTCGTAACAGTCAATCGGCAATTCGGTGCATTGGAGACTGGCCTTCCCCGCGAGGCCGGACAATGACGATTCTGTTGAACTTTGTCCGACGTTCCACGACGCTGCCAGTTGGAATCCACCCGCAGGTGATGGTCCGACCAGCTTTCCGTTGGCTGTCAACTCGACATCCTGCCGTTCGTCAAGCGGCTGTATGTAAACGACCTCGATGGATTCATAGGCCGAACGGTTCCCAGTGACCGCATCAATGACTGTCAACTCGCCGTTGATCGCTTCCATTCGCACAGCAAAGCGATGAGAACTTTCTTCCTGTGGCAATGAACTGAGGAGATCTTCGAGGTTGCTACCATCTGTGCGGAGAACCAATTGGATACTGTGGTTTTCGATGCGGACCGTTCCCAAATTCTGCCAATCGGTACACAAACTCCACAGCGGTCGATCCAGTGATAATTGTCCAATGCGAAGGACAAGTTCTCCATTCGGATCGTAGATCTTGATTCCGGAGAACTCTGGCGCTGAAAGCCAGCCCGCTTGGGCATCGCTAATGGTGATCTTCCCGTGAAAATCCGGCAGTAATTCGTCGAGTAGGAGCCCACGAACCGACCGATGCGATATCGTCGATGGCAGGTAAAAGATCCCCAACATCATCAAAGCGACAACGACCAGTCCGCCCATTCGACGACGCCTGCGTCTGCGGCGCCTGCGACGACGACCCGACTCGGCTGGTTCGGCCGCCGGTTGGTCGCTTGGCTCGGCGATGGTCGAATTGGCAGACATCCGGCAGAAGTCTCCTGCAGGTCAAAGTCGCGAAACGTTCGGCGCGCGCAGAGTGTCACGACTCGCTATCAATCAGATCGGCTGCGAAAAATGGGAAACTTGGCGAGACCATTCGTAAGCCCCTATTTTTGTGGGCCTCGGTTTCGGCCTCGCGGATCGCGGAAAGTTTCCGGCGCACATAAGGGCGAGAATTCTGGAAACTCTTGCGGGAAATACCGCTGGTGAGGCCGCTGGCGGACCTCATTTCCGCGGCTCGTGTGGTCCTTGTCGATTGATCGAAATCAGATGGCGTTCAGACTTCGACCGCAAGGAGATCCCAAATCCGGCATGTCGCTACCTCGCGCGAGTCTCGGTTACTCCGATTCCCGGCCCCAGGCGATCGCCAATTGAACCAGCACGTCGACCGCCGTTTGCATTTCCTCGACGCTGGTCCATTCACAAGGTGAATGCGGATTGTGTTCGCCGGTCGACAGATTGGGGGTTGGCAGTCCCTGTTCGGTAATTAGCGAACCGTCTGTCCCGCCACGAATGATGCTGAGTCGAGGCTCCAGACCCGCGGCTCGCATGGCCTCTTCGGCTTTTGAAACGGCCCTTGGCTCGCGCGAGAGGCCATCTCCCAGATTGCGATACTGCTGCTTGATATCGATGACAATCTCTGCTCGCGGATACTGATCACGAAGTCGAGTCGCAATCGACTCTAACAGTTCCGCATACTCGGTTAGTTTCGGTGTATCAAAATCGCGGAGTATGATTCGCGCCGACGCGTGCGCCACTCCCCCTTCGATATGGTATGGATGCAAAAAGCCTTCGCGCTCCGATGTGGTTTCGGGCGAAAGGTGATCTGTCGGCAATTGGTCGATAAAACGACAAAGGATCCGCACCGCATTGACCATGACGTCTTTACCGATCGAGGGATGGGTGTTTATGCCTTTGACTGTGACAACCGCTTGATCCGCTGAAAACGTCTCGCAATCGATTTTCCCCTGCTCATCGCCGTCTAGTGTATAGGCAGATACAGCCCCTAATCCGGGAACATCGAGTTTCTCGACTCCCCGGCCGATTTCTTCGTCGCATGTAAAACAGAGACGAATCGGACCATGTTCAATTTCCGGATGTTCCTTTAGATAGGCCGCAGCCGTCATAATGACTGCGATGCCGGACTTGTCATCGGCACCGAGCAACGTCGATCCATCGGAGGTGACGATGGTCCCCCCCTGGAGTCTCTCAAGCACGCGATTCTCAGAGACTCGAATCACTTGAGATGGGTCGCCGGGGAGTTTGATATCGCGTCCATCGTAGTTCTCGTGCACAATCGGTTTGACATTCGTGCCCGAATACTCCGGAGAAGTATCGACATGCGCAAGCCAAGCGATCGTCGGTGCCGCGTGCTTCGTGGTGGCCGGCACTGTTGCTGTCACAATTCCAAATTCATTGCAGCTGACATCCTGTAATCCCAACTCTTGGCATTCTTCTGCCAACAATCGGCTCAATTCAAGCTGCTTGGCTGTACTCGGAGATGACGAACTGGTTTCGTCTGATTGTGTGTCGATGCGGACATACCTGAGGAATCGCTCGAGTAATCTCGACATTGCGGTTGCCTTCAATCTCTATCGAGGCATCAAGCCCGGCGTTGTGATACGAACAGAATTCGCAGACGACTTGGCTTCCTGCGACATTCTTCTAATAACCGAATATCATGTCGGTCGCAGGTTCCGACGGCGAACGTCATCAGAATACCCATCTCGTGGGAAATCGCAAACGAGAAGCAAGCCGCGTCGAGATCATCGAATCGAACTGCGTGCCCCTTTTTCGGACAATGGCTGCGCTCGTGTCGAATCGATCAGGCCGCTTCGCCGCCTTTTGAAATGTTTTGGGCAAACCGGTCGTACCCATATTCGTTCAGGCGGCTGACGACTTCGGCTGCCTTTTCATCGCCACTAAGACCATTGAGTAATCCGTATAGCTGTGACCCCATCACAACCGTGGTTACTCGAACTACGGTCATGGGAAGCTTGAACTGTTTGAGGTCTGCAAAGATTTCCTCGGCGCTGCAATACTCTCCGAATTTGCGGCCTTGGTAAAGCAATTCGACGCCACAGAAGTCTTTGCTCCATTCGTAATCGAACGGACCGTATTCGCGGTGACGATGCGTCACCCAAAACCTGGACCGTTCGAATCGTATTCCACTGGCAGTCGACAAACAGACATCCTCACCGACAGTTTTCCCAAAGCTTGATTGGGACCGATACTCGGCTGCGACCGATTTCATTGTGGACGGATACGCGGTCCAATCCGAAACAGAAACGGGGGCGGATCATAGCGACTTGGCATCGACATGGCCATCCGCAATTGAAATGCAAAAATGCCCGGCCATGGGCGCGCATCATTTCGGAATCGTAAAAGTTGGCGTCCAAGTCGCCCTATCAGATAACTTGTCTGAGGGAGGGCTGAAGATTCGGGAGGTCGGCGAAATCAAACGAGTCGGAATTCGCAGGAGATCGTTATTCGGATAAGGCTGCGAGCCTCGCAGCGATTGAATAAACGACCGGAAATCCGCGAACCACCGTCTTCGACCAACACAATGGCGATCAGACAATTTGCCCCGACCGGTTGCCCAACACGAGGCGCGATCGGCGTCCGAATGAGGTCGCAGGCAAGAGCCAGAAAGATCATCCCGCAGCGCGACATTCGACAAGTCCGCGCTCCGTGAACCCGGCGGGGGACGTTCGATTCTCGCAGCATCGAATTTGACAGGATTGCTGCGAGAGCATGGCAGAAGTCAATGATCCTCGTCATGCCTTTACAATTAGAGGTAAAGGCAGTGAGGCTCGAAAGTAACGTCTCTGAGAATTCCTGCCGGGTGAAGGGAAAGTGTCGCTTGACAAAGCCCTTCGACTTTAATAATGAAACTGCAGGTTTAGATACTACCAATTTGTAAACGACAACCGAACAGGAGTTGGGCGAGGTTAGCTGTGATGACACGTGTAAGCATCGACGACGGAATGATTCAGTCTGAGGCAATGACGATGAACGAGTTGACAGATGATGTCGACGAAGCATCGTGGCATACAGGTGCAGCACCCTGGACGTCGACTCCCGTCATCGAATTCTCTGATGACGACGAGGAGGGGGACTTCGAAGACTCCGACGACGAAGATGATGAATTCGGGGACGGCGAATTCGAAGAGGAAGAGTTCGATGATGAAGAACTCGACGAAGACTTCGAAGACATCGATGAAGACGATGATCTCGATGACGACCTCGACGACGACGATGACGACGACGACTTTGATGAATTCGGTGACGACGACTATTGATTAGAACGCCGTCGCTGTTTTAATCAACGACTTACGAAGACAGGCTCTGTTGCCTGTCTTCTTTTTTCTCGGAACTCATCGTGGGTTCTATCCGCATACAGCCCTAAGGCGGAGCGTCAAAATTGGTCGGCTTGGCACAAAAAATCGACGAAGCTGTCGAACATATACAAGGCCGTTGGTCGACGACACCACGCGTCGGATTGATACTCGGAACAGGATTGGGAGGACTGGCGGAACAAATCGAAGATCAGACGACGATTCGTTACGACGACATTCCGCACTTCCCGGTTTCGACCGTCGATTCCCACACGGGTCAACTAGTCTGCGGTCGACTTAAAGACAAAGTGATCGTGGCCATGGAGGGCCGATTTCATTTCTATGAAGGCTATTCCATGGAGCAGGTCACCTTTCCCGTGCGCGTCATGAAAGCACTTGGTGCTTCGACGCTACTGGTGACAAATGCATCCGGCGGCATGAACCCGCACTTCAGCGCTGCTGATGTTGTTGTCATCGAAGATCAAATCAACCTGATGGGTGACAATCCGCTACGTGGAATCAACGACGACAATCTGGGTCCACGTTTTCCCGATATGAGTGAACCCTACAATCGCCAGCTCATCAAGCTGGCATTGGACGCAGCGTTAGATCTCGGCATCGTCTGCCACAAAGGAGTGTTCGTCGCAGTTGCCGGCCCAAACCTGGAAACTCGTGCGGAGTATCGCATGCTGCGGGGGATGGGAGCCGACATTGTCGGGATGTCTACAGTTCCGGAAGTCATCGTCGCTACGCACGCCGGAATGCGGACATTGGGCTTTTCCATCGTCACCGATATGTGCCTGCCTGATGCGCTGGAGCCGGTTGCCATTGAGAAGATCCTGGAAATTGCAGCAATCGGCGGAGAAAAACTCGCAAAGTTGATTCCGCGCGTCGTCGAACAACTGGACTAATCGCCGATCTTTCTTGTCGGACTTGACGCATTCTGCAACGGAAACGAAGCTGTTGTCTTGTTTTCCGGCGTCCCGCGACCGCACGCTTGTTTCTGACCTCGATCGGCCTCCATTGAGTGAGTGTGCCCAAGAACAAGTGGACAGGTCGTGAGTATTTTCTATTACCGGAAATCCACATTCTTAGCGCTAAATAAACGAAACCACCATGTTTGAAAAAGTCGCCGACGCGGACTTTGTTCGCGGTGAGCATACCGTTCTGAAGTTCTGGCAAGACCGTCGTATTTTCGACAAGCTTTGCGAAAAAAATGCGGGGAAGCCCAAATGGAGCTTTCTCGATGGACCGATCACGGCCAACAACCCGATGGGCGTCCACCACGCCTGGGGACGAACATACAAAGATACCTACCAACGGTTCTTCGCAATGACTGGGCATGAATTGCGATATCAGAATGGATTCGATTGCCAGGGTCTGTGGGTCGAAGTCGAGGTTGAGCGCGAGCTAGGCTTCGGCACGAAGAACTCCATCGATGAGTATGGAATCGATAAGTTCGTCAATGCCTGCAAGAAACGTGTCCTTACGTTCGCAGCGCGCCAGACGGAACAATCAGTCCGGCTCGGTTTCTGGATGGATTGGGATGACCCGACGCAACTCAGGCAACTGGCGGAATCGATTGGCACTGGCGAGTCCATCGATTTTCAGACGCCTCGCGGTGAACAGGTTTCCGACATAGCTGATTCGATTGTTGCTCGACTGGGCAATGCCGACTGGGGCGGCAGCTACTTCACATTCGCGACCGAAAACAATGAAACGATCTGGACGTTTTTGAAGAAGTGTCACGAACGTGGAAAGATCTACCGTGGCTACGATGTGATGCCCTGGTCTGGGCGAGCCGGCAGTGCCTACAGCCAAATGGAAGTTGCCGACGGGCGAAAGCTGACCACCCACCGATCGACTTTCGTACGGTTCCCGCTGAAGAATCGCGAGAATGAGTTTCTGCTGGTATGGACGACAACCCCCTGGACGTTAACCAGCAACGTGGCTGCCGCGGTCAACCCGGAACTCGATTACGTCAAGCTGCGCACAAAACGCGACGAGGCCGTGTACTATTTCGCGGCCGATAACCTCGAATTTCAGCGGCTCGAACGAGAATACAAGGAAGGTTTCGGACGTCCGGAGTGGGGTTGGCCGTCGGCGACACCGAAACTCAAAACGATTGCCCAGATCTTTAAAGAACAAGGGGGATATGAGGTCGAGGCCACGCTTAAAGGAGCGGAACTGGTCGCCTGGGAATACGAAGGGCCCTTCGATGATTTGCCCGCGCAGCAGCAAGCGGGAGGATTCCCTGAAGACGAAGCACTGGCCGATCTGACGGGGATTTCGTGCCACCGTGTGATCGATGGCGGGCGCGATTCCAAAGGCAATCCCCATGTTGTTGCCGGCGAAGGAACAGGCATCGTGCACATTGCGCCAGGCTGCGGCGATGTCGACCACAAACTGGGAGCCGAGCACGGAATCGTCGGCATTGCCCCGTTAGAATCCGACGGCCGTTTTGCCGATGGGTTCGGCGATTTTACAGGGCGGGAAGCGATTGACCCTGAAACAGCCGAATTGGTTTTTGAAAAGCTGCGAGAGAAGCGTCTGCTGGTCGCGGTCGAAGAATATCCGCATATCTACCCGCATTGCTGGCGGACCGGGGACGAACTCGTTTTTCGGCTCGTTGACGAATGGTTTATCAATATGGATTGGCGGGAGGAGATCAAAGACATCACCCGTCAAATCCAATGGCTACCCGACAGCATCGAAGGCCAGGAACGAGAGTTGGAATGGCTGACCAATATGCGCGATTGGATGATCTCCAAAAAGCGGTTTTGGGGGTTGGCGCTGCCCATTTGGGTGGATGAGGAATCGGGCGATTTCGAGGTGATCGGATCATTGGCGGAACTGAAGGAACGGGCTGTTGCTGGATGGGACGATTTCGAAGGGAACACGCCTCACCGTCCATGGATTGATCAAGTCAAAATCAAGAATCCCAAAACCGGGAATCTGATGTCGCGCATTCCCGATGTCGGCAACCCCTGGCTCGATGCGGGCATCGTTCCGTTCTCCACAATGATGTACAACTCCGACCGCGAAGCGTGGAAGGAATGGTACCCTGCCGACCTCGTCACCGAGTGCTTCCCCGGCCAATTCCGAAATTGGTTTTACGCGCTGCTTTCGATGGCAACGATGATGGACAACACTCCGCCGTTCAAAACCTTGCTGGGCCATCGATTGGTGATGAACGAAGAAGGCCAACCGATGCACAAGTCGGATGGGACAGCCATCTGGTTCGAGGAAGCGGCCGAACAACTCGGCGTCGATACCATGCGATGGATGTACTTGGCACAAAACCCGGCCTCCGACTTGCGCTTCGGCACGAGGCATCCTGATGAGCCGGTTGCGATCCAAACGATGGATGGGCCGTTGGAAAAAACAAAGGAAGGCCTGCCAATTTGCCGCGTCACCAGCAAACCTTCTGACGAAATTCGCCGGCAGATTCTGATTCCGCTGTGGAATTCCTACGCCTTTTTCGTGAACTATGCACGGCTCGATGAATTCGATCCTGGTGCCCAACAGGTACCGGTTTCTGAGCGACTGCAAATCGACCAATGGATCCTGTCGAATCTGCAAGCATTGGTTGCAACAGCCCATCGAGAGTTTCGCGACTTCAACGCACCCGAGTTTTGCCGAGCTGCCGCCGGCTTTATCGACGATCTTTCCAACTGGTACATCCGCCGCAATCGCCGTCGCTTTTGGCGCTCGCGGGATGCCGAGGACCAAGACAAGCTCGCGGCCTATCAAACGCTGTACACGGTACTCGTGACGATGTCGAAGTTGCTGGCCCCGCTGATCCCGTTTCTGTCAGAGAGGATGTACCGCAACTTGGTGACAACCTGGGACAAAGAAGCCCTGGAAAGTGTGCACTTGTGCGACTACCCGGAATGTGATGAGCAACTCCTCGACGAAGATCTCAACCACCAAGCCGCGACCGCACAACAAGTCGTGCGTCTCGGGCATAAGCTGCGCGAAGAAGCCAACATTCGCGTTCGCCAACCGTTGGCGGAATTGCGGTTCGCATGCAGCGACCCGGAAGAATACCAGACGATCGAAACGTTGTCCGAAGTGATCCGGGACGAACTCAATGTCAAAGATATTATTGGCGAAGAGAACCTCGATGAATACGTTTCGTACTCTTACAAACCGAATCTCAAAACGCTCGGCCCGAAGTATGGCAAGCTGCTCGGTGCCATTCGTCAGCAGCTACCAGAATTGGATCAAAATGTATTGGCGCCGTTACGGAATGGCCAGTCGGTCGATGTCTCGTTCAATGGCGAACCAGTCGCATTGTCACCGGAAGATGTATTGATCAGTACGGAGCAAGCCACCGACTGGGTCTGTGCTGACGACCAAGGAATTCAGATAGCGCTGTCAACTAAGCTGACGCCGGAACTCCTGCGGGAGGGAATGGCACGCGATTTTGTTCGCCAAGTGCAACAGCAGCGGAAAGAAGCCGATTTGGAAATCGAAGACCGCATCGTCATTTCCTTCCAAGCCGATAACGCTGAATTGCAAGCAGCCCTAAAAGAATGGGCCGACTATATTCAATCGGAAACTCTGGCCGACAGGCTTCAAGAGTCGACCGAGCTTCCCCCTGATGCCAAATCGGTGACAATCGGAGAAGCAAGCATCGCAATTTGGATCGAAAAGCAATAGTTCGAACCGTCAGCGGTGAGCGCACTGAGACTTCATGGCCGACCCTCTCCTACACGTTGTCCTGCATCAACCCGATATTCCGCAAAACGCCGGAAATATCGGACGGACTTGCGTGGCAGTCGGCGCAAAACTTTGGCTCATTCGACCGTTGGGATTTCGACTGGACGAAAAGCATCTGCGTCGCGCCGGAATGGATTACTGGCCGCTGTTGGATTGGGAAGCGGTCGACAGTTGGCAGGAAGTCCAACAGAAACTACTGGGGCGAAACTTCTGGTACTTGACCAAAACCGCGAAACGCCTTGTGTGGGATGCCGATTTCGAATCGGGCGATGTGCTCGTTTTTGGAAGCGAGTCTCGTGGTCTGCCGGCCAGCATTCTGAATACGAAACCGGCCCATAACCTGGTGCTGCCGATGCGACCGGAAGTCCGCAGCTTGAATCTTGCCAGCACCGTTAACACCGTTGTTTACGAAGCCGTGCGGCAATTCGGTGGGCTCGACCTTTAGCGGCCACGTCCCATAATGGGGTACGCGGGATCTTGAAAACCTAAGCCGCTGTGCTCACCGACCGGCACGATCCCGTTAATGAATGTCTCGTCTTCGTCAGTGAAATCGACATTCAAGCAATTCATGTTGTCGTTGAACTGCTCCATGGACTTCGGCCCAATGATGACCGACGAGATAATGGGATTGGCAAGCACCCACGCCAGCGCAAAGTGAGTCGCTTCGCATCCTTTGTTTTGGCAATGGGTGACGATTTGTTGTGCGGCCTCGAAACTTGCCTCGCGCAGCTCAGCTTCCCGCATCCGTTTATCGTCGCGTGCCGCCCGACTGCCTTCGGGGAACGGTTGCCCCACTTTGTATTTGCCCGTGAGAATCCCGCGTGCCAACGGGCTGTAACTGACAACGCCAACACCATATTCCTGGCAGGCGGGCAACAATTCCACCTCGATATCGCGGTTCATGATGTTGTAAAGCGGCTGGATGCAAACGAATTTATTCAGGTGACACCGGTCGCTGGTCCAAAGCGCCTCCATCAATCGCCAGGCACGAAAATTCGAACAGGCCAGATAGCGAACTTTGCCGGATCGAACCATATCGTCGAGCGCCCGCAATGTTTCTTCAATCGGAGTCTCGTAATCGGGAGTGTGCTGATAGTAGATATCGATGTGGTCAGTATTGAGCCGTCGCAAACTCGCTTCGAGCGCTTGCATCATATGCAATCGACTCGCCCCCTGCTCATTGGCCCCCTGCCCCATGGGCTGTCGCCCCTTGGTTGCCAGAATCACGCTTTCCCGGCGGTCAGCAATCGCTTTCCCGACGATCACCTCCGATTCGCCGGCATTGTAGACGTCCGCCGTGTCGAGGAAATTGACTCCCTGGTCGCAAGCCGCATGAATGATCGAAATCGAGTCTTGCTCACTCGTCTGCCCGCCGAACATCATTGTTCCCAAGCAGACAGGCGCGACCTTGACTCCGGTTCGCCCGAGATTGCGGTATTCCATTCTTCACTCCGTCTTTCCTGTCGCTAGCGCAGTTGACTTTTTCTCGTGGGCGTTTCTGGCTTGTGGGAGCCGGCTGCTATAGAACGAAAAGCGATTGTCGCGACCACAAATCCACGAATTACGCTGGAAGCCAATTCGATGCCCCGACAAACCAATTCGAGGTCACCTGCATTGCAACCGGTCGTCGTCGGGAAGGCAAGGCTTTGTCAGACGATCTGATCGGCGAAACGGGTTCGGCATCCGTCGAGTAACAAGCGTCGGCTACGAATTTCCTGTTACGCTTTGGCCCTCTGGCTGCCGAGCCTGTCAAACCAAATCGTGTGGGAGATTCTGCATAGACTTCGCGAGCATGCGGCTGTTCTTAGTTTGCCGGCGACGTCCAATGCATGTCCAACGACGATGCGCGCCCCGCAACTGCGGTCGCTTAATCGTCATCGTCGTCGTCATCCTTCTTCTTTTTCTTTTTCTTCTTCTTTTTCGGCTGCGCCGATTTGAAAGCGTTTCGGAAGTCGTCGACGGCCGCGACAAATTGCTCACAGACCCAGTGAACGTCGCCCTTATCAAGAAATCGCATAGCAGTTCGAATCTGTTTCTTCGGCAAGCCAGACTCGATCGCCGCATCGATCGCGTCGACCGCAAACTGACGGACGAGTCCTACCAATTCATCCAATACGTCCGTGACAAGCAGCGGGTCGAGACCCCGCCTGATGGCAGTCGTCAGTTCCTTCACCGCACTTCGGATTTTGTTCAACGCCTTCAAAACATTGGGTGGGCTTTCTTCAAGTGCACACACCGCATCGCATAATCTGTCGATCGCCTTCTGAACATTCCTCCTCTGCTTTTTCGGAAGACCGCTGGCGACAAGCTGATCGAGGTCGTCAATCAGCATCATCAGCAGATCAACAGGACCGACCGGATCAGGAGGCTCTTCGTTAAACGCACAGGCTTCAAAGTCATCGATGCCAAGTCCTGCAGGTGATCCCCCAACCGTGATTCCGACGATGATATTCTCACCGGCGTCGACACCAATCAGGTCCCAGACATTAAAACCTGTTACTGCATTTGCGAGTCCCCCTGCCGTACCAACCGGATTGCCGTCAATATCGAAGGCGGTTAGCGTCACATCGGAAATCGAGGAGTAAAAGAAACTGACGCTGGCAACCGGTTCGCTAAACAAGACCATGTTATCTTCGCCCACGCCAAGGGCCACTGTGACACCGGACGGGTTATTCTCGACGATGGGATCAATCAAACCGACCCAATTGTCGCCGAAATCGATCGGCGTTCCGGCG
>JANQRQ010000207.1 GCA_028284485.1 Planctomycetaceae bacterium
AGCCGCTCACCCGAATCCAAATCGAGACAAATCAGCATCCAACGGTGTACGGTTTCGGGTGGTTTGCCGCCCGTCAGCGTGCGCGAGAAGCCTTCGGCACTAAAGAAGCTGAAACCCGGGCCCGATTCGCCTGTGCGCGGGCGTGGTTGATCGTCGGCGATCGCGGTCGTCACATAAATTCGGTCGCTCCAAATGATCGGTTGCGACCAGGCGACGCCGGGCAACTCGATTTTCCAATCGATGTTTTGCTCTTCCGACCATTCAGCAGGGTGACTGGATATCGCCGCGACCCCGTCACCGTTCGGTCCTCGAAACTGTGGCCACTCGGCGGCGGACGCCTGGTCGCCGATGGTGGCGGAAATCCATAGGATCGTCAGCGAGATTCGAATGAATCGCACGATGTGCGTTCTCACCCGCATCGGCTCTCTCCAAACACTTCCGACTGGGGATTGTGATTAAATCAGTCATCAATTTTGGGGGTCAGCCACAATCGTATCCGATTTGCATTCCGTTGTAAGCAGGCACACAGCAATCCTTCGCTGGCGCTTCAGGCTTAGATTAACCTGTCGGATTCCGAATGCTGAATTGTATCTTTTGGCGTCGCATTCGGCCTTGATCATTCGTTTGGCTTACGAGTTAACAATTGAAGCCTGAAGCGCAAGCGAAGACTTTGTTCGGGAACTTGAACACCGCTATTTCCACGTGTTCGGTTCGACCGGCTCGCCGTTGGTCGTCAGGATCTGAAAGTGGTGGAAGCCGTGCTCCATTCCCGAATAGGTCCACACGACCTGCTTGTCGCGTGTCACTTCCAATAGTTTCACTCGATCGCCTTTGGCATGGTAGCTGGAAATGACAGTGTTGCCGTTGGGAAGCCGTTGAATGCCACACGCATCGTCGATCAGGCTCGCTCCGAGGTCGTCGTTGTCGACGCTCCAGACGATGTCGCCATCGCCGTCGATCTCGATAACGCGGTTTCCGTTCGTGCAGCCGATCAGTGTGTTGCCGTTCGTGAGGCGAATCGCTGTGAACGGCCAGTCCTTCTTTTTACGGCCACGATCGTCGGTCGGAAACGTTCGCACCACTTGACCGGTGTCCGGCTCATATTCCATGACGGCGAAGTCCAACAGATGCGGCACCAGATAGTTCCCGTTGGGCAGCACTCGCAGCATGCGGGTCTGCATGTGAAAGTTCTCTGTCTGGCAGGCTAGCGGAGTCGTCTTGAGAACAGTTCCGCTGCGATCGATCAACAGAGCCCTCGGCTCCGGTCCGAGTTCTGCCACCAAGAACTTGTCATCTCCCACCGGCACGACGCTGCTGGTTTCTTTTTGTTGCCCTTTGTACTCGAAAACGATTCGTTTGGACTCGCGGTCCACGACCACGACGCCGCCACCCGGGTGTTGTTCGGTCGGCGTCAATGCCAGCAGGACATTGCCATTCGGGAGAACCCAACCGTCGCTCGCCGGCAGATCGACTTTCCACTGCACCTCGCCATTCTCTCCGATGATGACGGCATGATTGGCTTTGCCCACTCCCAAAAACGAATGGGTCACGTCGGCCAACGCCGGCGACACGAACAATACGGAAAAGACCGTTGTCATGGTCAATAGAGCAAAGTGATGGCAACCATATCGCAGACTGAATACTCTTCGAGACGACGTCCACAAGTTTTGCATCGCTGTCGATTCCTTATGAAAAGTCCTTCCCGCGCGTTAAGCTTGCCCCCGCGAAGGCGGGGGGCGGGAATCCAGGTGATGTGGTTCTTCGAAGTAGAAGTAGGGTGCGTGCTTGCACGCACCATTCACTGACGATCACCGTCTGACACGCCCAATTCCCGCCGCAGTCGGCTCAGCTCTTGGTTCATGGCCGTAATTCTCTCGGAGTATTCTGGATTGTCGTATTCGCTTTGCATTTCCTGCGGATCGTTTTTCAAATCGAAGAACTCCCACGCATCGAGTTTGTCATCCGGGAAGCGCACGAGTTTGTAGCGACCGTCGGTTACTCCGAAATGAATCGGCACGCCATGACCGCCCGCTTCGTAATAGTGATAGTAAAATGTCTTTCGCCAGTTGGCCGGTGTATTGCCCTTGAGCACCGGCAATAAACTGCGGCCCTGCATGTCGGTCGGATATTCCTCGCCTGCGATGGCGAGAAACGTCTCCGCAAAATCGATGTTCGATACCAAATCTTCGTTTACGCTGCCTGGTTCAACGACACCCGGCCAGCGCACCAAAAACGGCATATGCAGGCTTTCCTCGTAAATCCAACGTTTGTCGAACCAGCCATGTTCTCCCAGCCAAAATCCCTGGTCCGAGCTGTAAAGCACGACCGTATCGTCCGCAAGGCCATTCGAATCGAGGTAATCGAGTAGCCGCCCGACGTTTTCGTCGACCGCGCGGACGCATCGCAGATAATTCTTGATATATCGCTGATAATGCCACCGCGTTCGTTCCTTGCCGGTGAGATTTGCCTTCAGGAACGCCTCGTTCCGCGGCCGAAAATACCCGTCGAACACCTTGAACTGCTCGGGAGTAAATCGGCTGGAATACTTCAACATCAAGCGATGGTCACCAATGTGGTCGGCGATCCCCATCTCATGGTTTGCCGCCGCCGGACTGCGACCGGCATAGTCGTCGAACAATGTCTCCGGTTCCGGAATCTCCATGTCGTCGAACAGTGTCAAATGCCGCAGCGGCGGTTCCCATCGACCGTGCGGTGCCTTGTGCTGGCACATCAAAAAGAACGGCTTTTCTTCGTCTCGACTTTCCAGCCAATCGATCGTGCGATCCGTGATGATGTCGGTTGTGTATCCGGTGTGATTCACTTCCTCGCCGTTGGTGATCAGCATCGGGTTGTAGTACTGCCCCTGCCCTCGCAACACTTCGAAGTGATCGAAGCCGGTTGGCGTTGATTTCAAATGCCATTTCCCCACGATGGCGGTCTGATAACCGGCCTTTCTCAGCAGTTTCGGAACGGTTCGTTGCGAGCCGTCGAATGTATCACCGTTGCTTCGAAAACCATTCAGGTGAGAGTATTTGCCGGTGAGAATGACGGCCCGCGATGGCCCGCATATCGAATTCGTCACCAGGCAGTTGTCGAAACGCATGCCTTCGCCCGCGATGCGGTCCAAGTTAGGCGTTGGTGCAACGCCGGCAAGCGGCCCGCCGTAGGCCGAAATCGCATTGAGGGCATGATCGTCCGTGAAGATGAACAGAATATTCGGCCGATCGGCTGCTGCCACGCCAGATGCAACAATTGTGGCCCAAAACGCGACGAGAAATCCGCTCAGCAGCCATCGCCGGAAATCGAATTTCAACGCTGCGTCACATCGTTCGCATTTGGTCGTCATCTATGCGGTTTCCTTCACATTTTTCGACTGTTCGTCTCTGTTTTGGAGAGCCGGCGGCAGAGCCGGATTCGCCCCTCCGATCCAAAAGTTGCCCGTTCATTGTCTATCCGAGACCTGTCATTTTTCAGTATGATGTATTCTGATGAAGACTCCAAGTTGAACGGAAACTCACCGTCACAGATGGCCGGTAAATCGCGTCCGGGGCGAATCTGTTGGTTGCCGAAAGATGCGAAAACCAGCGTCATCGGCCACAAGTCAAACAAATTGTTTATGGCCAAACTGGCACATGGTCCGATAGGGAACCGAGTAAATGCCAATTCAAAGCTCTGAAGGCAGAATTGACCGCCGCACGGTGCTGCGTCGATGCGGAGTGAGTATCGCCTTGCCGCTCCTTCCGTCGTTGCTCCCACGCACGAGCCGGGCGGCTGAGCAAGCGAGTCAGGCAAGCCGAATGGCGGTATTGAGCGTGCCTTTTGGAATGGTTGTGGACAAGTTCCATCCGACCGAGTCCGGGCCCGACTACGAATTGGCGCCGACGCTCGAGCCGCTCCGCAAGCTAAAGAACGACTTTACAGTGTTTTCGAATCTTGACCACGACGTGCGTGGGGGGCATGCGGCAAATCACACGTTGCTCAGTGGTATCAAATCGACCGAGCGGGCCGGGTATCCCGACGGCAATATCACCGTCGATCAACGTGCGGCGGAACTGGTCGGCTACCAAACACGTTTCCCCTCGCTTGTCTTTTGGAACGAGGGGATGAGTTACACGCGGACCGGTGTTCGCGTACCGGCCATCACCAAACCGAGTGAAGCTTTTCAATTAATGTTCGTCGACGACAGCGAGGAACAACGCCGATTCAATCGGGCCTCGTTGGAATCGAGCGGTAGCATTCTGGATGTCGTATTGGAAGATGCCAAGAGTCTTCAGCACGCACTCGGTACCGAAGATCGCCAAAAGCTGCAGGAGTACTTCACGTCGATTCGCGAAACCGAAAAGAAACTCGATCTTGCCGGCAGTTGGATTGAGCGCCCGAAGCCGAAAATCAACGATGCCGTCATGACCAAAGTCGGCACTGGCGATCGCGACGAAAACATCGGTTCCAATCTGGTCGAAGTCTGGCTCGATCTGATGTTTCTTGCGTTACAAACCGATTCCACGCGGGTGGTGTCGATGTCGGTTAAGAACTGTAACTGGGGCCTCGATGGAGTCACCGATAGCTACCACACTCTTTCCCACCACGGTTTGCGTGACGATCCGCTTCGGCAGCTTGCCATTGTGGAAGAGTATCTTATGGTCAACCTGGCTCGGTTCATCGATCGACTAAAAACGACGAAGCAACCAGACGGTTCGTCGATGCTCGACTCGACCCAGGTGTTGTTTGGTTCGGGATTGGGCAGCGGTAATCGGCACAGCAACGATAACTTGCCGCTTCTGCTGGCGGGCGGTCGTTGGCAGCATGGCCGACACATTGACGGTCAGCGCAAGCAGCCGTTATGTAATCTCTATTTGAGCATGCTGCAGCGCATGGGCGCCGAGCAAGATTATTTCAATCGCAGCAATAGCACATTCACCGGCTTGGAAACAGTCGGCTGAATTTCGCCGCGTCATGCTGCTTTTGTACTTCGGGGACTGAATATGAGATTGGCGCCGTGCCTGTTTTCTCTCGTTGCTGCTTTTTGTGTCGGCGGTTTTCCTGCGTCGGTCGACGGCGGGCATGAGCAGTTTTTCCGCAGCCATTGCGTTAAATGTCATGGGGCGGACAAACAGAAAGGCGAGCTTCGCCTCGATACATTGGTTTGGAATCCCAGTGACAGTCACAACGTCGAAACCTGGCAGGCAATTGTGGACCGCCTTCAAGCGGGCGAAATGCCTCCAGAGGATGAGCCACGCCCCGCCGACGACGATCTGAACAACGTCCTAAAGGCACTGGGCGATCGGCTGGCGGCTGCCTCGAAATCGAATGGTTCCAAGCAGGTTGTGTTGCGCCGCTTGAATCGCGCACAGTATCGCAACACGATTCGCGATCTGCTGTATATCGATGTGGTGATCGAGGACCCCACCGAGGCATTCCCCGCCGACGATCAGGTCGAAGGATTCGACAATCTCGGCGAAGCGTTGCAGATGTCCGATTTTTTGCTTAGGCAATACCTAAAGGTCGCGCGGACTGTCGTTGACCGCAGCACATTCGCCGGGGAGAGACCGGCTGTCGCGACGTATACCCTCAACGACAAGAAATCTCGACCGCTCAATTTCAAGAGTCAGGGAAACGATGTCGAGCGGGATTATGTCGTTCTGTACCAAAACGACGAACGAGCCCCCGGCGACCCACGCGGACAACAGTTCATTAACTCGCGCGGCGGTGCGACCCATGACGGATGGTATGAATTCACATTCGACGTCGAGTCGAAGGGACGTGGCAACTTTGCGGAAGAACTTCGAAAGCAGAAACGATTCGACTATCAGGTTTATCATGGCGAAGACCTGCATCGGTTCGAAATCTATGTGACGGCCCCCAAAGACTCGACTCCTGTTCAAACACGCCCACGTCATATGGCGGCGGCCTTCGATTTGCCGGACAACAAGCGACTGTCGATTCAGCGCCGTATTTGGTTGCCGAAAGGTTGGCGAGTCGAGGTGGGATTTGGCAATGGTTACGCCTCGCCTGGTACAGACCTGTTGCAGATCATCGAACCCGACTTCGATTTCGAGTCGTTCGAGCAACTCGATAAAAGGGAGCAACGGAGCCGACTGGGAAAGATGATTGTCGATGCGTTAGAGCAGCACGACGCACCGCGCATTGTCGTCTACGACGTCGTCGAAACGGGTCCGCATTACGATGTCTGGCCGCCACGTAGTCATCAAACTGTTTACGGTGCTGCGGGGCAAACGGATGAAGAGGTCATTCGCCAGTTCGCCACTCGCGCCTTTCGTCGTCCGGTGACCGACGAGCAACTTGCTCCCTACCTGCGGTTGGCGAAACAAAGTCCCGAAGGCGTGCGTACCGCGATTGAAGCGATTCTCTGTTCGCCTCGTTGCATCTATCTTTACGAAGAGCCAGGCGAATTAGACGCCTATGCGGTCGCCTCCCGATTGTCGTATTTCCTTTGGAATACGATCCCCGATGACGAACTGCTTCAAGACGCCGAAGAGCAGCGATTGCTCGATCCGAACGTAGTCAAATCCCATGTTGATCGCATGCTAAGTGATCCCCGGTCGGACGAGTTCGTCGCGTCGTTCGTGTGGGCCTGGCTGAAATTGCAAAACACCGTGGAGATGGCGCCCGACCCGATGAAATTCAGCGAATTCCATCGCAATCGCATTGCCGAGGCCATGGTGAAAGAGGCGAACCTCTTCTTTGGCCACCTGTTAACCGAAAACCTGCCGGTCACCAACTTCGTTCATTCGGAGTTTTCGATCATCAATGCCGATTTGGGTCGACACTACGGTATACCCGACATGGTCGACACCACGGCCGAGCTTCAAAAGGTGGCGCTTAACAACTCGAGCCATCGTGGGGGGCTGCTTGGCCAAGCCGCGGTCCTCACAGCCTCGGCGAATGGGGTCGACACGT
>JANQRQ010000214.1 GCA_028284485.1 Planctomycetaceae bacterium
TTCGTCGACACAACGATTGGTCATGTCGAGTACCGAACCCAGCGACGGCAAAACAACCGTGCTTGCGAACTTGGCGGTGGCATTCGTGCAATCGGGTAAGCGCACACTAGTCATCGATGCCGACATGCGACGTCCGGGTATGACAACCCTGTTGGATTTGAAAGGCCCTGCGGGGCTTTCGCAAATTCTACGCGATTCGCAACCGATCGCCGACAGTGCCGCAGCAAACTTGCATCACATGGGATTGGAAGGATTCGATGTCATCCCGTCCGGTCCACGGCCGGTCAATCCGGCGGAACTGCTGGCCAGCGACCGATTCTCGGAACTGCTGGCTTGGGCCGAGACGTTGTATGACCAAATCCTGGTCGATGCACCGCCGGTGTTGGCAGTCGCCGATCCAACGATTGTGGGACGGCTTGTCGACGGTGCAATCCTGGTAGTGCGGCCCGATCAAAATCACCGCCGTATGGTCATTCGTGCCGCCGAATCCTTTGCATCAATCGACATCAATCTGGTGGGCGTAGTCGTCAATCGGCTGACGCCCGAGAGCGGCGACGAGTATTACGGATATGGAAATGGCTACGGTTACGGATACGGCCATGATGACGCAATTGTCGATTCCGGAGATCGATCTTCCGCCGACGATCATCACGGCAGCATCCCGATGCCTGATCGAGTTATCACACGGCGGGCCGCGTAACGAATGAGAATGTGCCGAGCAACATGCGACGGCGTCTACCAGCGGCACAGTCTCAAGAAGACCCCGAACGCTCTCGATTGGAGCCTGAAGCGCAAGCGAAGGAAAACCGAGCGTCGTCGTCGATCGAGCTGGTGGAGAGCGCACAGTTTTTTAATGGGTAATCCGACGCGTCAGCGAGGGACATATTCATGGCAACATCCAATAACAAACGACGTCAAGCCGCGGCACAATCAACTGCCAGCCTCGAGTACGAATACGGAACAGAAGAAAAACCGTCGATTCTGCTGACCATTGTCGACGCCGGAATGTTGGCCGCAATATTCGGCGTGCCTTTGGCCATGGGCGGACGCGAGGCGTTGGGGCGGCTTGTGCTTGTGATTGCAGCCACGATTATAGCGTTAGGCTGGTCGCTGCATCAGTTGTTCCAGAAGCAACCGCGTTGGACCTGGACACGGGCCGAGCCAATCCTCGCAGCTGGAATTCTGTTGGGGCTGTTTCAAACAATTCAACTGTCGTCCGGTCTGGTTCAAACGCTTTCGCCACGAATTGCCGAATTGCTGCCGGTTTGGACCAATGATGTCGCAACGGGGGCGGCACTTGGGGAATGGACCCAACTTTCCCTGTCGATCGAGGCCACCCGTTCCGGTGTGATGACAATGGTGGCTTATACGTTGATTTTCGTCGTAACCGCTCAGCGCCTGCGTTCCATCGCTGACGTCGAGAGATTGCTGAAGTGGTGTTGCCTCTCCGTCGCCGCCATGACTTTGTTCGCGCTGGCGCAGTATTTCGTCGGTAACGGAAAGTTCTTCTGGTTCTACGACCACCCGTACACGTCGGCCGGCGACTATGTCAAAGGGAGCTTTACCAACCGCAATCACTTTGCCCACTTTTTGGCATTGGGTATCGGTCCGTTCCTTTGGTGGATTCTGAAGACGTCAGGCGACAATAAGGCACCCTTGGCTACGTTTCACAGTCATCGGGAAGTACGCGAAATTCACGTCGGAGTCCCGATTATTCTGTTGGCGGTCGTCGCTTTTGCCGGCTTGCTCTCTTTGTCGCGCGGGGGCACATTGGCGATGGCCGTCGCCGGAGCAATATGTGTGGTTGTCCTTTCGTGGCATCGGCTGATCTCGGCGAAGTTGTTGGCCGGACTGCTGGGGATCGCTCTCCTGGCTGGTGGATTCCTATACGTCTTCGGGGCCGAGTATGTTTCCCTGCGATTAAGCAACTGGGATCCTTCCAGTCGTAAAGCGATTTGGCGGGCCAATTTGGATACCATCCACGACTTCCCGATTCTTGGAACCGGTTGGGGCAGTCACGTTGACGCGTACCAACAGCATCTGGATCTGCCATTCCAAACACGAGAATTCACGCACGCCGAAAACGGATACCTGCAAATTGCGTCGGAAAGCGGCTTCGTCGGACTGGGATTGGGGCTGCTGGCGATCATGGTTTGCCTCTTCTGGTGCATGCAAGGATTACGGAAGAATTCCGGCAAAAAGTCGGTCGCTGCGCTGGCGGCCGTCACCGCCGGATTGGCCGCAAATTTTCTGCATTCGTTGGCTGATTTCGTCTGGTATGTGCCCGGATGCATGGTGCTGGTGATTGCTTTCGCGGCCAGCGCCTGCCGGCTGTATCAAATGGGGCGAGAGGCCAACTCCGGCAGCGACGCGACAGCCCTCAGATTCACCCGCCCGGCACCTCGCTTGGCTTGGGGGATGGCACTTTTCGCGACGTTCGCAGTCGGCATGTGGATGCTCGAAGCCCGAATCCCACAATTCTTGGCAGAACAACATTGGCACGACTACCTGCAACTCGGTGACGAGATTGACGCCGATGACACGACCTTAACGACGGAAGATCAACAGCTGATCGCCCGCCGACTGCAGGCCTTGAGTCTCGCCGCCAAATCCGACCCCGAGAATGCCATGATCCAACTTCGACTGGCGCGAGGGTATATGTCGTTGTTCCACATCTTGCAGCGCAGCGCGGAAAACCCCATGACGCTGGCCCAAATTCGCGATGCGACGCAAGCGGCACAATTCGAGTCGAAAGAAGCCATGGACGAATGGCTGAACAAGCCAGGCGTCATCGGCAAGACTCGCAAATTCTTAGACGCCGCATTGGACCATACACGACGCTGCCTGGCGAACCGTCCGTTATTGGCACCGGGTTACTTGCACTTGGCGGAGCTGAGCTTTCTCGAAGGCGATCGGCCGGAATCTCAGCGCGAATACATCAACCAGGCTCTTGCGGTCCGGCCGTATGACCCGCAAGTGTTGTTTGTTGCAGGACGCGAGGCATGGTCGAGCGGTGAAATCGATCAGGGGATCGACTACTGGCGGATGGCATTTCAACGCAGCGTCGATTTTCAAACCCGAATTGTGGACTTACTCACAGCCAATTTGGCGGCGTCGGCACCTGGAAGCTCTGCACGATTTATCATCGACGAATTTCAGCCCGATTGGGAAGCCGTCTATCGGCTCAAGCAACATTACGAGCAATTGCAAAGCCCAAGTGACTACACCGTCGTCTTGCACGAATTCGCTGATCAGACAATCGACAGAATTCACTCGGGCGAAGATGACCCCTCGAAGACGGCTTGGTTATACGCTCAGGCGCTCGAAGCCTACGACCGACTCGGCGATGAACAAAGTGCAACTGCCGCACTCAACGCGGCGATCAAGACCGACCCCAATTCCTACGACGCCCGCTACGCCATCGGAACCTGGCTCTATCGGCGCCAAAAATTCGCCCAGGCCGCCGAACACCTGCAATGGTGCCTCCAGCGCAAACCGAATGATGAGCTATTACAGAAAATGGCTCAACGCGCGACGACCGAGCAAATTCGCGGCAACTCCGGCATTCGCCAAGTCAGCGGAATCGAAAGCGCCGGCGAAGTGCAGTAGAGCCTTTTCAAGGCTTTATTGATGGGAGTCCAACTCGAACATCCGCACAAGAACCTCCGGAATGCGTGCTCCCGTGGCCTGGATCGTCCCATCAATTCACGGTTGACGCTGCACAAGAGCTTTACTCGTCTTCGTTGTCGTACCAGGCTCGTGGAAGCCCGCGACCTTGGTACAAAACGCGAATGACGCGGCCAGGAATCAGCGTACCACGCTGTAATCGCCCGCGAGTCAGCGAATTCTCACCATGATGGCGTACCGGGGCCTGCGGGATTGGCCTGTACAGCCCCCGCAACCGTCTGCAGAACGGCGAAATCGATCGGCGGTCGATTACGCAAACGCTCCAGAATCGCTATCATCAAAATCGCGCTCGACAATCGACGACCGGGGCAGCCTATCGGCACTTCGAGCCGTTGACTATTTCTCGCGCACGGAACTAGCGCGGAAAACTTCATTCGTATTACAAAATGCGTTTGTCGCGGCCAAGACGCAGCACAAAACGCTGTACAACTTCTGATGGGAATGGATCAATGACGGAATTTCGCACAGAACGCGACTCGATGGGGGAAGTTCAAGTTCCTGCGCAAGCCTATTATGGCGCGCAAACACAACGGGCGGTCGAGAATTTTCCCATCTCCGGCCGCACATTGTCGCCCCCGATGATTCATGCGATGGGAAAAGTCAAATACGCCGCAGCGGTCGCCAATCGCGATCTCGGCAAACTCTCAGGAACGGGCAAGAATCCGATCGACGACTCGCAGATCGAGGCGCTGCTCTCTGCTTGTCAGCAGGTGGCCGCAGGGGAGTTGGACGATCAGTTTCCCATCGATGTGTTTCAAACCGGTTCGGGCACGTCCAGCAACATGAACGTCAACGAGGTCATTAGCAATCGCGCAATCGAAATATTGGGCGGCGACCGATTCGCTGCCGATAAATCGGTGCATCCCAACGACCATGTTAATATGGGGCAGAGCACGAACGACACGTTTCCGACGGCGATTCACGTCGCGGTGGCCCGCGCGATTCATGACGATCTGCTTCCGGCGTTGTCGCGATTTGCGGATGTTTTGAAGGATAAGGCCCAGCAATGGGACCGAATTATCAAAATCGGTCGCACACACCTGGCCGATGCCACGCCTTTGCGATTGGGTCAGGAATTCGGCGGCTTCGCACGGCAGATCGAGATGTCGGTCGGTAGGGCCCAGCGAGGTCTCGAAGCCGTTTTGGAACTACCGGTCGGCGGGACCGCGGTCGGATCAGGAATTAATACTCACCCCGAATTCGGTGGTCGAGTGGCGGAAGTGCTGGCAAAAGAAACGAGCATTCCGTTCGTCGAAGCCGTGAACCATTTCGAAGGCAATGCCCAGCGCGATGGACTGGTCGAATGCCACGGTCAACTGCGTACCGTCGCGACGACATTATTCAACGTAACGAATAACATCCGCTGGCTTGGTTCGGGACCACGTTGCGGTTTCTACGAAATCAAGCTGCCGGATCTTCAGCCGGGCAGCTCGATTATGCCGGGAAAGGTGAATCCGGTGATGTGCGAATCGATGATGCAGGTCGCTGCCCGAGTCGTCGGCAACGACCAGACCGTCGCATTCAGCGGAGCGACCGGCGGTCAGTTTCAGCTCAACATTATGATGCCCGTTATGGGCGAGACAACGCTCGAGAGCGTTGATATCCTGACCGGCGCGACCAACGCCTTTGTTGATTTGTGCGCCAAAGATATCGAAGCCAACGAAGAAGCGTGCGAAGCCGCGGTCGAGAAAAGTCTCTCGATGGTAACCAGCCTGAATCCGTACATCGGCTACGAAATGGCTGCCAAACTCGCGAAAGAGGCATTTCAATCCGGCAAGACCATTCGCGAATTGTGCCGCGAAAAGCAGGTCCTCCCAGAGGATCAACTGAACGAAGCACTCGACCCCATGAGTATGACGGAACCGCAGGCGTGAGTTCACGCGGAACTGCGACCGATCGCCATCATTCGTTCGCGAATCAGTATCGGATGACGTTACCGAGACACGGAGTTTGGGGTGACTCCGTTAATCACTCGGCAACGGCTCAATCGTCACACCGAGGGGAAACGACACCTTGGTCGAAGCATAAGAATCGGGGCCATATCCACGAATCTGGTCCCGTTTGAGTTCTGCCACTTCGAGACTTCCCGTCCAGACCGATGCCTGCCCTTTATTGTGGATGGCGAATGCCAAGTGCAAGGCGCGCAGCCTGTTGTGTCCGCAGATTCGCATCAACAACTCAATGACGTATTGGAATGTGTGAAAATCGTCATTGTGCACAATGACAACGTACGGCGGTTGCCGTTTTGTGCGGGTCTTGTTCTTTTCGGTTGGCCGGACTTTCTGTTTTGACTCCGCAGCCGGCTCTTGAACGACCGTGTTCTCCGAGGTGACCTGTTCCGTCATTTCGGTAACCCCCATCATAATTCGGGCGAGTTCTTGGCGCGTTCATCAATTGTAATCTGGCAAATGAGATCGACAAGATGGAATCGGCGCGACTGCCCAACGGTTCACGCGACGACCTTCTTCAGTCGTCGTTCCGGTCGAACGCCGGCACGAAGTTCATGCGACAACGGAATCAGCGATTCGGCCGACTATTGCGGCTCATACCCCAAATTCGGTGCCAGCCACCGCTCTGCGTCGCGTGTTGTCATGCCGGTGCGCGCCGCGTAATCATCGACCTGATCTTTGGTAATGCGGTCGACAGAAAAATAGCGGGCTTCGGGATGCGCGAAATAGAGACCGCTCACCGATGCGGCCGGAAACATGGCAAACGATTCGGTCAATTGAATGCCAGCACTTTCTTCGGCACGAAGAAGATCGAACAACGTGCGCTTGCGAGTATGGTCCGGACAAGCCGGATACCCAAAGGCGGGTCGAATTCCGCGATACTTTTCCGCGATCAAATCGTCAGCGGAGAGTTGTTCCGCTTTGCCGTAACCCCATTCGGTCCGAACGACTTTGTGGAGGTATTCGGCAAAGGCTTCAGCAAGCCGGTCGGCAATCGCTTTGGTCATGATCGCGTGGTAATCGTCGTGATCTTGCTCGAATTGATCCACCAGTTTTTCGATGCCGATTCCGGTCGTGACAGCAAATGCTCCGACGTAATCGGCACGCTGACTGTCCCGGGGAGCGACGTAGTCGACAAGCGATCGAAAATCCGATTGCCCCTTACGTTCCCATTGCTGTCGCAGCATGGGAAAACGGGCTGACTCCTCGTTGCGGTTTTCATCGGCATAAAGAACCAGGTCTTCCCCGACGCTGTTGGCCGGCCATAGTCCGTAAACACCTTTTGCGGTTAATAGCTGTTCTGCCACGATTCGGTCGAGCAGCTGCCGGGCATCGTCGTAAAGCTTGGCGGCTTCGGCACCAACTTCGGGATCGTTCAAGATTGCCGGATATTTGCCACGCAATTCCCACGTTTGGAAAAACGGCGACCAATCGATGAAGTCGACGAGTTGATCCAAGGGGTGGTTTTCCAACTGCCTAAGCCCCAGGAACGACGGCGTATCGATTTGCACGGCTGCCCAATCGGTTTGATAGCGCCGGGCGACAGCGTCGGTATATGGTGCAAGCTGTTTTTGTTGCCGATTGTTAAAGACCGCCCGATCCCGCTCCTGTGCTTCATGGTTCTTGCGGACAAAGTCGTCCTTCTTGTTCTCGTCCAACAAGTTTTCCACAGCGGGCACCGACAACGATGCGTTGTTCACATGAATGACCGGTTGTTCGTACCGCGGCGCGATCTTGACGGCAGTATGTTTGGCGCTGGTGGTGGCTCCACCGATTAACAGCGGCACATTAAATCCCTGACGCTGCATTTCGAGTGCCACATGCGACATCTCCTCGAGCGATGGAGTAATCAGCCCGCTTAAACCAATCATGTCGGCGTTATGCTCGATCGCCGTTTGTAGAATCTTTTCAGCCGGAACCATCACGCCCAGGTCAATCACTTCAAAGTTGTTGCAACGCAACACAACCGCCACGATATTCTTGCCGATATCGTGCACGTCGCCTTTGACTGTGGCAATGATGACCGAACCGCGGTTCTGATGTTGACCGCCTTGCTGTTCCTTTTCGTCCTCCATAAACGGCATGAGATAGGCCACGGCCTTTTTCATGACGCGGGCACTTTTGACGACTTGCGGAAGGAACATTTTCCCGGCACCGAACAAGTCCCCCACGACGTTCATACCGTCCATGAGCGGTCCCTGGATGACCGTCAGCGGTTTACCATACTTCTGACGAGCTTCTTCGGTATCTTCGTCGATGAATTCGGTAATTCCCTTCAATAGCGCGTGCTTAAGCCGCTCTTCGACCGTTTCCGAACGCCATTCGTCGACTTTGCCCGGCTGGTCGCCGGCGTCTTTGGCTTTGACCGTTTCAGAAAACTCGATCAGCCGCTCGGTCGCGTCTTCCCGCCGGTTGAGGAGCACGTCTTCCACGTATTCGAGCAACGTTTTGTCGATTTCTTCGTAAACTTCGAGTTGTGCCGCATTGACGATCCCCATGTCGAGTCCGGCATCGATCGCGTGATATAAAAACGCCGCGTTCATCGACTCGCGAACAACGCCATTGCCGCGGAACGAAAACGAGACATTGCTCACGCCGCCGGATGTCTTCGCACCGGGGCACTCTTGCTTGATCCTTCGGACGGCATTAATAAATTCGACAGCGTAATTGGCATGTTCTTCCATGCCCGTGCCGACTGTTAGAATATTCGGATCGAAAATAATATCTTCGGCAGGGAAACCAACTTCTTCGGTCAACAAGCGAAACGCCCGTTTTGAGATTTCGACTTTGCGATCTTCGTCGGCCGCCTGTCCTTCTTCATCGAAGGCCATCACGATGACTGCTGCCCCGTACCGACGCACAAGCCGGGCTTGGTGTAGAAAACTCTCTTCGCCTTCCTTAAGGCTGATCGAGTTAACAATCGCTTTCCCTTGAACGCATTTTAAACCCGCCTCGATGACCGACCATTTCGAACTGTCGATCATGATCGGAACGCGGGCGATATCCGGCTCGGCGGCGATGAGATTCAAAAACGTCGTCATCGCTTGCTCGCTGTCGAGCAGCCCTTCGTCCATATTAACGTCGACGATATTGGCGCCACCCTCAACCTGGTGACGGGCTACGTCCAGCGCCTCGTCGTATTTTTCTTCTCGAATCAAACGTGCAAACCGACGAGAACCGGTAACGTTGGTCCGTTCTCCCACCATCACAAACGTCGATTCCGGCCGAATCGCAAACGGCTCTAATCCGCTGTACCGAGACCAATGCGGAATCTTCGGCTGAATCCGTGGCCGCAAATCCTGCACCGCATCGGCGACTGCTCGAATATGCTCGGGAGTCGTGCCACAACACCCGCCAACGATGTTGACCCAACCATTTTCTGCAAATTCCTTGAGGACTTTCGCGACGTTTCCAGGCGTCTCGTCGTACTCGGCGAATTCATTCGGCAGGCCGGCATTGGGATGGCAGCTCACCGCGACTTCGGAGATGCGGGAAAGTTCCTCGATATAAGGCCGCATTTCGGAAGGGCCGAGGGCACAGTTGATTCCAATACTCAGCAGGTTCGCATGCGCGATTGAACTCCAAAACGCTTCCAGCGTTTGGCCCGAAAGCGTGCGACCGCTTGCATCAGTAATTGTCACCGAGGCCATCACCGGTAGTTCCACACCCTGCTCTTCGAAGAAGGTTTCGATGGCAAACAGGCAGGCTTTAAGGTTAAGCGTGTCGAAAGTCGTTTCCGGCATCAATATGTCGACGCCCCCATCGACGAGCGCCTTAATCTGCTCGGTATAGGCTTCCACCAAATCGTCGAATGTGACTGCCCGAAACCCGGGATTGTTGACGTCGGGCGACATCGACGCTGTTCGGTTGGTCGGGCCGATACTTCCGGCGACAAATCGTGGCTTCTCCGGATTCAGCGCGGTGAATGCATCGGCGGCCCGCCGCGCAACTTCGGCAGCCGCTTTATTGATTGCGTAAACTTCCGACTCCAACTCGTAGTCGGCCATCGAAATCGAAGTCGTATTAAAGGTGTTCGTTTCGATGATATCCGCGCCCGCTTCCAGAAACGCCCGATGGATCTCTTCGATAATCGCCGGTTGCGTCACGGACAAAAGGTCGTTGCATCCCTTCAATTCCGCAGAATGATCGGCGTAGGCGTCGCCTCGGAAATCGGCCTCTTCCAGCTTATGGCGCTGAATCATCGTTCCCATAGCGCCATCGAGCAGCAGGATCCGCTCCGCCAATAGCTGTTGCAATTGTTCTTTAACATTCGGCGTCGTGGCAGTCGACATAGTTTTGATATCCAGTCGTCGATCACCCGCCGGGCCGACTGTCGACCCGTATGCGTGCGGGAAAATTGAATAGTTGTCTGTGTACCCTAAAAAGACAGGTCTCAGCCGGCGTGGTTCACACGATTTGCAGGGCCCCGCCAATCGAAATCAAGATTCGTCCACGACCTCTGACGGCACAGCAAGGCGACCACAACGTGGCGCCCAGCGTTCGTGAAAGTATCGGATTCAGGCGCAATCCGCCTGACTGGGCTTCATGCCAAGTGCATCGAGAATGCGTTCGCAAGCCTGCGAGCGATTCAAAGCGTAAAAGTGAATTCCGGGGACTCCGTTGTCGATAAGTTGGCGACATTGGTCGATTGCATACTCAACACCGATTTCGAATTGAGCTTCCGCATCGTCTTGGACCGCTTCCAACCGTGACGAGAGGCTCTCCGGGAAGACTGCGCCACACATGGCTGTGATCCGTTTGATGCGACCGAATTCTGTAATCGGCATTATTCCAGGGACGAATGGGACCGAAATCCCCGCCCGCGTGCACCGTTCCCGAAATTGGAAGAAGTTGTCGTTCACGAAAAACAGTTGTGTGAAAACGGCGTCGGCTCCCGCGTCGACCTTGCGCTTTAGGTTCTCCAAATCGACGTCGGCGTCGAGAGCCTCGGGGTGTTTTTCTGGATAGCCGGCAACGCCAATGCCAAAGTCAGGATAATGCTCGCGAATTAGAGAGACGAGTTCGTTGGCATAGCTCAGGCCGCCTTCGACCTTTTGAAAGGTTTCTTCACCTTGAGGCGGATCGCCGCGAAGGGCCATGATGTTTTCAATGCCGTTCTCCTGCGCGTAGCCCAGCCATTCGAGCAGCTCATCACGAGTCGAGCCAACACAGGTAAAATGGGCCGTCGCGGTCAATTCGTACCGCTGTTGAATTTGTACGCACAGTTCGACCGTGCGGTTTCGCGTGCTGCCGCCGGCACCATACGTGCAAGAGACAAAGGCCGGGCGGAAGGCCGCCAATCGCTCCAAATTACGGAACAGAGCATCGTCCCCGGCAGCCGACTTGGGCGGGAAAATCTCAATCGACAGTCCAAAGGAGTTTCCGGCGTAGACGTCGCAGATTTTCATAGGATTGTTCTCAAATCGGCTGTGGCGCTCAAAAAACGTTCTGAATCTGTCCTGATCAGGTTTTCACCCACAATGTCGGACTATAGGCAAATCAGTGCTTTTCGGCGCCGTTTGGCTCCGAAGTGCATTTGGCCATTCCGGCACAGAATCCGACGATAACGGCGGATTTTTCTACTGCGGGAAGACCCCACTACCTAAAATTCCTAAAATCGTCAATGAGATCTCGGCTAACCGAGGTTGCCGGACTCTGAAATTTCCCCTAATTTATCACAGATTCAGTCACTTATTTAGTCCAAAATCGAGGAGTCGTGGATGTCCACCACCACACCGTTGCCGTACAAAGTCGCTGATATCAGCCTGGCCGAATGGGGCCGCAAAGAAATCGAGCTGGCCGAGACCGAAATGCCCGGGCTGATGGCACTTCGGGAGAAATACGGGGCCGATAAGCCCCTCAAAGGGACCCGAATCGCCGGTTGTCTGCATATGACGATCCAGACGGCCGTCCTGATCGAAACGTTGACCGAACTGGGTGCCGATGTTCGCTGGTCCAGCTGCAACATTTTCTCAACCCAGGACCATGCGGCAGCGGCGATTGCCGAGACCGGAGTTGCCGTTTTCGCCTGGAAGGGGATGTCGGAAGAGGAATTTGACTGGTGCATCGAGCAAACGATCTACTGGCCCGATGGGCAGCCCCTCAACATGATTCTTGACGATGGTGGCGACTTGACCGCCATGATTCACGATCGATTCCCTGAACTGCTCAAGGAGATCAAGGGGTTAACCGAAGAGACGACGACCGGAATCCACCGCCTGCATCAGATGCACGCTGAGGGAAAACTGGGCGTCCCCGCGATCAATGTCAATGACTCAGTCACCAAGAGTAAATTCGACAATCTGTATGGCTGTCGCGAATCTCTGGCGGATGGCATCAAGCGGGCGACCGACATCATGATCGCCGGCAAAGTTGTCGTTGTGTGCGGTTATGGAGACGTTGGCAAAGGCTGCGCCGATGCGATGAAGGGCCTGGGCGCTCGGGTCATTGTCACTGAAATCGACCCCATTTGTGCGCTACAGGCATCCATGGAAGGGTACCAAGTTACCACGATGGAGGAAGCCGCCTCACTAGGCGATATCTTCGTGACAACCACCGGCTGCTGCGACGTCATTCGGGGCGAGCACATGGATGTCATGAAGAATGAAGCCATCGTTTGCAACATCGGACATTTTGATTCCGAAATCGAAGTCGCCTATTTGAAGAACCGCGACGACATCGAGTGCGTGAACATCAAGCCGCAAGTCGACAAGTTCGTCTACCCAGACGGAAAAGCGATCATCGTGCTCGCCGAAGGCCGTTTGGTGAATTTGGGATGCGCCACCGGTCACCCGTCATTCGTGATGTCGAACAGCTTCACGAACCAGGTGCTGGGGCAAATCGCCTTGTGGACTGAAACTGACAAATATCCGCTCGGCGTGCACATGCTGCCCAAAAAACTGGACGAGGAAGTTGCACAGCTGCACCTGGCAAAATTGGGCGTCAAACTAACAAAGCTCAACCAGAAACAGGCGGAATATTTGAACGTGCCGATCGAGGGGCCATTCAAACCCGACTACTACCGCTACTAAGTATCTGAGGTCGCCGACTGAGTCGGTGGGCTGATCATCAACGCGAACGATGCCCGTGGAGTTTGCTCCACGGGCTTTTTTTGTTGAATCGGCCAGAAGATAAGATAGGTGGCTGGTTGGCTTCTCGACCTGACAACGAAGATCGCCGCATTGCGAGCCGACGAATTGATTCGCCGAGCATTCCGCCAGTAATCCGTGCAAGATGCTGCAGAATGCGTTGTTTGCGCCCTTTCCCTGCTTTACAATCAGGATTTCCCGAGAATTCTCATCAATGGCCCGCTTGAGCAGCAGCAAGAAGAGGACTTTCCGATATGGCGAATTCAGTTGATCGACGCGAGTTTCTAACGCAATCGGCCCAGTTGTTGGCAGGCCCGGTAGCGATTGGTACGGCATTGACTGCCTGGAAATCGGCTCCCCTGTTTGCAGCTCACGATAGCGGGAAGCTTCCGTATCGCATTTCGTTGGCAGAATGGTCACTACACCGGACGATTCGCGGTGGTGGCATGGATCATCTCGATTTTGCCAAAACAGCCCGGGAGCAATTCAAAATCGGTGCCGTGGAATACGTGAACCAATTCTTCGCCGACAAGGCCAAGGACACGCGGTATTTGGCCGAAATGAAGACTCGGGCCGAGGACCACAACGTCAAAAGTCTACTGATCATGATCGACAACGAAGGCGCATTGGGCGACGCCGACGACGCCAAGCGGACAGAAGCGGTCGAAAACCACTACAAATGGGTGGAAGCGGCCAAACTGCTCGGTTGCCATTCGATCCGCGTGAATGCTCGCAGTTCCGGAAGTTATGAAGAGCAACTGGAACGTGCCGCCGATGGCCTTCGCCGCGTGACCGAATTTGGCGATCACTATGACATCAATGTCATCGTCGAAAACCATGGTGGTCTCTCTTCCAACGGTGCCTGGCTGGCTGGCGTGATGAAAAAGGTCGACCATCCCCGGTGTGGCACGTTGCCCGACTTCGGTAACTTTCGGCTGAACGCGCGAAACGAAAAACCGAAGGAATACGACCGCTACCTGGGTGTCGAGGAATTGATGCCCTACGCCAAAGCGGTCAGCGCCAAGTCGTACGACTTTTACGAAAAAGGGAACGAAACAACGATCGACTATCTGCGGATGATGAAGATCGTCCTCGATGCGGGTTTCCACGGTTTCGTGGGGATCGAATACGAAGGCAAGCGCCTCTCCGAGCATGAAGGCATTATGGCCACCAAAAAGTTGCTGCAGCGGACCCGGCTACAACTCCTCCGCGGCGAGCAACCGGAAGCCGGGTGAGAAGCTTCAAGATATTCAGGTTGCAGTGAGCGTTTCGAATAGGTAGCTGGTCCGTTGCGCAGCAATACTGGATGCCTTCCTGCGCAGGCATGACGACAAATCCGGTCGGAGCGGATTTCGCCTATTTCAGTGCCTCGCGGATCGATTTCGCAACCTGCCGGGCCAAGTACTTCGAGCCTTCCGGCGTGAAATGCACGTTGTTGGGGCGCTGAATCTTTTCAAGCTCGGCTTTCGCGTACTTGTAGAGATCATCAATCGCGATGTCGTGCTTTTTCATAATCTGTTTGGCGACCGCATTGTATTTCAGCACATCGTCATCGGTGCGCGGCGGCGATACGCCTTCAGGCACGGGAGTCGTGTTACACCAAATCAGCTTGGCATTTGTGGATTGCAGTCTCTCAACCAGCGACCGCAAGTTCTTTTGATATTCCTCGATCGGAACTTGCTGCTTGTCTTCGATGTATTTGAGGTCGTGCAGACCCCAATTGAAGTGAATGATGTCCCATTTTCCGTCGCCCAGCCAAGCGTCGATTTGCTCCAATCCTCTGGTCGTCGGTCCGCCATTTGTCGGAATGCGATGAACGTTGGCCGTCCCTGCCAACATTTCGCGCGTGGCAGCCGTGTAGCCGATCGAGATCGAATCCCCGATCAGCAACACTCGTGGCAGGTTGGGATCATCAGTCACCTTCGCGTATGCCGGGTTGGGGCGAGCAGCCGATTTCTTAGCGGATTGGTTTTTTTCATTCTGTGCCGAGGCGGTGTGTTGGTATACGAAAAGCAATCCAAGCACGAAAGCGAGTTGGGTCATTTGCTTCACAGAATCAATCTCCCGAGCGATAGGGCAGTGACTAGAATTTGGCGACACCACTGATTTCACTGTTGAACACGATGTCTGTCCAGAGTACCGATGTTTGGCAGACGAGTCGACGGCTTACGACTCGATTCAGTAGTCAAAATCGTTCAGATCTTCGGGATTTTCGCAGTTTCGGCCAAACCGATGTCCCGGATGCGACTCGGTGAAGTTGCCCTGAGTGGTCCGATTGCGGTAGAAGAAGTCAACACCATGAGCCAGGAACTGAATACCCCATCGAATGTTGTTGCAGATCAACCTTCCGCTGAACATAAAGCTGCGCGAACGAAACCCGATCCGGTCTCCGAATACGAAAGCCGGTTGAAGTTGCGACGGCAGGCGGTTGCGGAGCTTGAACGCAGCGATAATCGCATTGCCATGGCACGTGGGCTGACCTTTTCGGTCGCGGTGGCCATTGCCTGGTTGGCGTTTTACGCGTCTCGAATCAGCGGGTGGTGGTTGTCGGTACCGGTCGTCGTATTTCTTCTGCTGGTCGTCATTCATGCACGCACGATCGTGTCGCTCCGTCGCGCTCGCCGCGCGGTTGCCTACTATCAGCAGGGATTAGCTCGCCTCGCCGACCGCTGGATTGGGTCCGGTCCGACTGGCGAACGCTACATCGACCATGAACACCCCTATTCGAGCGATCTCGACCTATTTGGCCGCGGTTCGTTGTTCCAACTACTCTCACGAGCTCAAACACGCTTGGGAGAGGACACCTTGTCAGAATGGCTGACGCATCCGGCAGGTTCGAGTACGGTTCATACTCGGCAGACGGCGGTTCGCGAATTGATGCCGCAGCTGGACTTTCGTGAGGAACTCGCCCTGTTGGATGCCAGCACTCACGACAAGCTCGATCATGGGCCATTGATTGAATGGGCGCAGGAAAAGCCAACGCCCGTCTCGCCGACCGCACAGGTTGCTGCGGGCATTTTGTCGTTCGCCGCGATCGTGGCGCTGGTGGCCTGGATCTTCTCGATATCCCGACTGTCGGTATTGTTGGTCATCTTAATGCTGGAGATCGTGTTCTTATTTTCCTTTCGGAAGCGAATCCGGTCGGTCGCCAAAACAGTCGAGCAGGCGGGCGCGGGGTTAGCGATTCTGGCTAAGGTGCTGGATATCATCGAGCGGGAACAGTTTGAAACTCCTTACCTGGGGAAACTTCGCCAAGCGCTCGACACCGAGGGCAAGACGCCATCGCAGCGAATTGAACGATTGCACAAACGAATTCAATCGCTGAACAATTCTCTCCAGAACCAGTTCTTCGCACCGTTCGCGCTGTTACTGTGCTTGCCAGTCCACTTGGTCCAGGCAATCGAAGCGTGGCGATCGCGGTACGGGCCGGAGATTCCGAAATGGCTGCATGCCGTTGGCGATGTCGAAGCAGTTCTTTCACTTGCCGGCCATGCTTACGAGCGTCCCACAGATATCTTTCCAGAGATTATTGAAGGGGGACCTGAATTTTCCGCACGAGCGATCGGACATCCACTACTGCCGGATGAACGCTGCGTGAGAAATGACATCACCTTCGGAACAGACGTGAAGCTGATGATGGTGAGCGGATCGAATATGTCGGGCAAAAGCACACTGCTGCGGTCAATCGGCACTAATGCTGTCATGGCCCTGGCGGGGGGAACTGTCCGGGCCCGCCAACTGCGGCTTTCGCCGTTCGTTATTGGCACTTCGATGCGCGTCCACGACTCGCTTCAAGAGGGCGAGTCGTTATTCTACGCGGCGATTTCGGGAATCAAGCGCGTGGTGGAGCTAGCCGGCTCCGACCCGGCATTGCTATTCCTGCTGGACGAGATTCTACAAGGAACGAATTCTCACGATCGGCGGGTCGGTGCGGAGGGCATCATCCGACAACTCGTCGACCGGGGTGCCGTCGGACTCGTGACGACCCATGACCTGGCATTAACCGACATTGTCAACGCATTAGGTGACTCGGCAATCAATGTTCATTTCGAAGATCGCATCAAGGATGGCAAGATGGTCTTCGACTACCAGATGCGGCCCGGTGTGGTCCAACGCAGTAATGCCTTGCAGCTGATGCGCATGGTCGGTTTGGATGTCGACCAGGGCAGATCATCCGATAGCTGACGGGCATCGGGTACTTAAGAATTCCCCTCGAAACATATAATCCGATTCATCGGTTCACACGTCGGTGACTGTCATTCCCGCGTAGGCGGGAATCTATGACACCGTTCTCAGACATGGTACAAAACCACGCACTCGCGGAGGTGGCGACCGCAGGCGGCCAAGCACTCTCGGTTCTCGACATTGAGTCGCCTTACAGCGTATTAGGCTGACTTGTGACCGCGACAAGCGCGTTTTGACAGCCTGCTCCCGCGTGCAAGAAACGCCCACAAGAAAAAGAAAACCGATTTAGTGATAACTGCTGCTTTCCGGAACCGAGTCGGTCGAGTGTGCATTTCCGTTGTTCATCGTTCCGGCAGGCATACTCCGCACGTGCAAATCACGCTGCGGGAAGGCGATTTCGATGCCGGCTTCGCGAAAGGCCTTATCAATCGCGGTGTGTAACTCGGTGACGGCTGCGAGGCGATTATCCAGATTCGGCAGATAGAGCCGAAGCACCAAGTCGAGAGTGCTGTCACCAAAAGCTTCAAAAGTGGCCAGGGGCGGAGGATCTGTCATAACTAACGGGTGTGCATTCACGACATCCAGCAATATCTGACGGGCTTGGTCGGTATCGGACCCGTAAGCCACCCCCACGTTAATCACCACACGGTTGGTTGCATCAGATAACGTCCAGTTCAACAATCGGCCGGTGATAAACTCTTTATTGGGAACGATCAGTTCCTTGCGATCCCAATTCGTGATCGTTGTTGCCCGAATGCGAATCCGAGAAACGACGCCTGTCGTGTCGTCGACAGTCACGACGTCGCCGACTCGAATCGGCTGTTCGAATAGAATAATCAGCCCGGAAACAAAGTTGGCGAACACCTCTTGCAAGCCAAACCCCAGACCGACAGTCAATGCGGCCGCCAACCACTGGACTTTCTGCCAACTTAAACCGATCGCTCCAAATCCTACGACAATTCCGACGATCATAATGACATAGCTGACCAATCGATTGATGGCATAGCGGATTGAGGGGTCGAGCGGCAGCCGCGCCAGCAGCAACATTTCGAGCAACCCGGGCAGGTTCTTCGCGGCAATCACCGTGAATACTGCAATCAGAATCGCCAACGCGATATCGGCGATCGTCACGGGTACGACAACTTCGACTGGTGCCGCATCCTCGGCAGTGGAGGTTGCCCCCTCGATGCCGGGCTCGGGAGTGACTAATTGTGTTGTTTCCCACACGGCCCAACGATCAAGCTCGTTGAATGCAGGGAGGACATCGACCCAGATCAGCCAAAGACCGACGAGCGTGGCACCGACAAAGCCGCATTGCAACAGCTTGCGAGTTTGTTCCCCGATGGCGCTGACGTCGATGGCATCATCCGGTGTCGGTATCGGTGCGACAGGAGTGCTACCATCGTTGGCGGCCGCCATTTCTTGGGCAGCGGCACGTCTTTCTCGTGCCTGCTCCATATGCAACCGCCGTTGGTACACCAAAATCCAGCGCACCAACAAGCTTCTGATCAGCACGAGACCGATCAGCAACCACAGTGTTCCGTCTAAGCACCATGCCAGTTTTCCAGCGGTGTAGCCATAACCCGCGAACGCCAACACGGCTAACGACAACGGCACTGAAATCCCGAGGAAATACCACACATATTTTAATCGGTCGATCCAGCCCCCTTGGTTGTAGGCAATGAACTCCTGGAAGACTCCCTTGGTTGGTCTAAAGATCCGCCCAAACGAAATGGTTAACACCGTCATCAAGACGATGAAGCAAAGTCGCGTGTAGGTTTCGTCTGATTGGTCCGCGTAGCGAACGCCGAGCATTGCGGTAGAGATCGTGGGAATTACTGCAAACTCTAGCAGCCGACGCAACTCGACCCGCAACACCTGGACCGAAGATGGTGGCCATCCGAAATGAGCATCAGCCAGTCCATTCGCTCGGCACATTTGTCGCAGAAATTCGACTGCGAAAAAGAACGCTGTCACGACTAACAAACCCGATCCCAAGATATGGCTGAAGTCGAGCGGAGCACTCGCCACAGTGAGTCGCCATGCATAGAACACCAGGATAATTGGTCCGAAAATGGCAATGATCAAGGTTTGCGAGAGTGCGCGAAATGTCGGAGCAATCTCGTGGCAGCTTCCTTTGCGCACTTGTTCGCCGATTTCGGGAAGTTCCTTACGAAATCGCCGACCAATACTGAACAGCACGACGAAGACCAACCAAGCCGAAATATGGAGAATCGGCCGATTCATCATGTCACGAGTGATCGTCGTCGCCACAGAGACCCAATGATTGGGAACAATCAGCCAGGCAAACGAGGGCCAGTCTTCACGCAGAGCGGCGATGGTGAGCCGCTTGCTGCTTTGAATCCAGAGAATGCGTTCATCAATGAATTGATCGTACCTTTCGGTCGCTTGGATTAACTTTCGTTCTTCAGTGGAAAGATCAACCAGCGTATTGAAATAGCTTGTGTAGCTACGAACAACTTCTTCCAGGTACTCACGCTGTTTGTCGAACACATCGCTAGCGGTGGATTCCAAGTTCTGGCGCTCATCTTCTGATAGAGTCTGGCCACTGCCCTCGAGAATCTCTTGAACAATCGGTTCGCTCGTTGCCAGGTCAGCACGCTCGTCGGAATACTTCAAAAGATCCAAATGGACTTCGTCAATCAATTCGCGTCGTTCCGCAACTTTGATGCGGTACTCACTCACGTCGGGCAACGTTTGACTTTGCCTGCGGAGTAATAACCCAACGGCGTCGGTCGCACCGACCTGACGGACCTTTTCCATCGTGCGGTCAAACTGCTTATTCAAATCGTCCAGCCGCTGGCTGGTCTCAGCCAGATCGGCCTGCGCGGCTTTGTGTAGATCGACTAGCTCTTTGACCGTCTCAGCAAGCTCCCTGTTCGTCTTGGCCACGGACCCCAATAGAGGATGTGTTTCCATGACTTGTCGGCGGGCTTCGGCGACGCGTTGCGCGGCCTCATCTTTGGTACGTTGAGTGACATACTCTTGAAGGCTGGCAACTTGGTTCTTGAGCTGTTGTACCTGTACCGCGAGTAAGTCAGCTTCGAGCCGTACAAGACCGGCGGCATCTTCCGCGTCGTACCGAGCCAACTCGGCCTGGAGCTTCGCGGCCTCCTGCTGAATCGACAGGCGCCGGGCGCGCAATTCCTGCCGCACTGCCGCTGATAACAACGGGTGCTGTTCCGTAGCTGGTTCAGCGGGCTGCTGATCGATG
>JANQRQ010000225.1 GCA_028284485.1 Planctomycetaceae bacterium
TGCCGCGTCCATCCAAGCGCATGATTTTGTGCCGGAGAAATTCTGGCGTTCCGACTTAAAGACGATGACCACCGACATTCTTCCGGATCCCCGAACGGAAGGGTACGTCTACGAAACCGACTCAATCGAAGGGTTTGCCACCTTAGGAGGCACATTCATCGGTTGCCTGTTCGTGCGGCCCGATCGGCAAGGCCAGGGTATCGGTGCTGCGCTATTAAATCACGTCAAGCAGTTACACTCAGCGTTGAACCTGACTGTTTATCAACAAAACGTCCGGGCCACACGGTTTTACCAACGCGAAGGATTCCGCATCACCGGCGAATCGACTTGCCCTCACACCGGTTGCGCAGAATACAAAATGGAATGGCGACGCGGATGAAACGGCGTTTATTGTTTTTCACGCAATTGCAGAATGCTAATCTGTAATTCATCAAGATACTTACAAACCAAAATGCTCAGGTTCGCATACAGGGCGCGCAAGGTGGAAAGTTTCGAAATCAGCTTTGAAACTCCGACGCGCGGGTGGCTCCCTGTGGAGATCGAATTAGGCGGTGAACACTGCAGCTTTTCGGTTTCTAACCTCCTAAACGACCCGATTCATGAACTAGCGGCGGCCGCCCGATTGTTAGCCCAAGGACCAAATCGAGTTGCCATCAACTGGTGGCTCGAACCCGATTGGCACATTCTGGGGTTTGATTCCACAGCTAACGAATCGTCGACGCAAATCGCTTTATACCTGTTTGCAGAAAATGACCAACTCTCGTATTTCGATGACGACTGGAACAATTCCGCACAATCGGTCTGTCGATCAGTCGTTCCAACGGTGGATTTGTGCCGGCATATCGCGGCAAGACTACGATCTTTGTTTCACTCTTGCGGTCATAGTGTCTTTGAGAGTGCAGAGAATTGGAATCGACCATTTCCGGATGCAACCATTGACGAAATCTACTCGGTACTGCGTTCGGGTGACGCGGTGGATTGATCATTGGTGAACGAACAAAACTACTGGCTAACAGGTTTGCGATAACGACGGAGAAAAGCACTGAAGCCTGATATCCCATATGCGTTAGCATTCGCCGGTCTTGTTGTAGCGCTTTTGTGGCTGACATGGAGCGGCGGTTGGTGGCTAATTCTGTTGTGGCCGGCGCTAACATTCTTCGTGATCTCCGCCGCGTACGCGTTTGGAAAGGTCCAGTTTTTCGGGAAGCGAAGTGACGGCTCCCGGTTTCTGCTGGCAACACTAGCACTCGCACCCTACCTGCTGTTTTCCCAATCGGTATGGACATTGTGGGTAATGCTGTCTCGCGGACGCGCCTACGGAGCTGTTAATGAAAAACTGATTGTCGCCCGGCGATTGCGTGCTAACGAACTGCCGGAGAACGTCGGTGTAATGCTCGACCTAACTTGTGAAATGCAGGATTCCACTGCCATTCGGTCACATGGCTCATATGTTTGTCTGCCGTTGCTCGACGCCGGCGCTGCTGACGGGAATTGGTTGGCGACCGTCGTCAAAGATTTTCAAGTTCCGCAAACCGGTAGGCTGCTGATCCATTGTGCCAACGGTTCTGGGCGGACCGGAATGTTTGCGACTGTGTGGCTCTGCGCGCACGGTTTCGCGAGTGGATACGATGACGCGATGAGAATGCTCACCGATGCGCGACCTGTAATCCGCCTTTGCAAGTCACAACGTGCTTCCGTTATCGAGGCACTTGCGATACTGGGTGAGCCAGCTTCATGAAAGATACAATTCGACCAATCGTGGCACATTGAGTTTTCTGAGCGTCAATCGACCAATAACGGCTCAGCCGGAGCTTCGCCCTCCCAAATGGAGGAGCTTCGCATCCCGGCTTGGGGCTATTCGCTCTTCCATTTCGAGCCGATCGGCCTCGCGCATCGAAGAAAAACGCTACACCACCTTCGTAATGCCAGGCATGGCGATTTCGAATGCGGGCGCATCACCCCAAGCATACTTCTCCGGCGAGAGATCTTCCGTTGAATTGAAGGCCTGTTCCCACGTCACTTCCCGGCCGGTGTACGTCGCCATGCGGCCCATAATCGCCAATAGCGTACTCTTGGCCATGTATTCGCCGTTGTTGATCGGTTCTCCCGTCCGTATGCCGGCGAACAACTCATCGTGCTCGACTTCGTACATGTTTTTCACTTTTTCCGTGTGCCGCCATGTTGTGTCGGTCGTAATCTCCAGCCGACGTTCGGACACCTCGGCACGTCCTTTCGAGCCTTGTGCCAACGAATTGATACGGTTCTGGCAGCCTGGTTGTTGCCTGCAGTTACTGAAAATGCGGTTGCCGTTGTCGTACGCGTAGGTCACGCTGTGGTGATCGTAAATGTTGCCATATTCAGTTCCGGTTCTGACCTGGCGACCGCCGAGCCCCATCGCCTTGCTGGGGTACCCACCCAGAACCCAGGCACACACATCCAGGTAATGGACGTGCTGTTCCACATTGAAGTCGCCTGATAGCCAGGTGAAGTAATACCAGTTCCGCATCTGCCAATGCATGTCCGTCCAATCGGGCTGTCGTGGTTTCGTCCAGATCGGCCCCCGGTAATCGTTGGCCTCCATGGTGTGGATCTCACCGATCGCGCCATCATGTAGACGTTGCACCGTCTCCTGAAAACCGGCGTCGTAACGCAGACACAATCCCGAAACGACCGACAGTCGCTTGCGTTCTGCCTCAACGCACGTTTCCAACACCGATCTCACGCCCGGCGCATCGACGGCCACCGGCTTTTCGGCGAAGACATGTTTGCCCGCCTCGATCGCCGCTTTAAGATGCATGGGCCGAAAGTGCGGCGGCGTGGTAAGCAGTACCACATCTACATCGGTAGCCAACACCTGCTTGTACGCGTCGAAACCGACAAATCGTTGGTCCGGCTGCACGTCGATTTTTTCGGCGACTTCTGGAACTTCCAAAATCGATTTCAGGCTCAGTTCCAATCGGTCTTCGAAGACATCACCCATCGCGGTCAACTTCACGTTAGGATCGGCCATCAATGCCTGCTTAGCGGCTCCCGTGCCACGCCCCCCGCAACCGATCAGCCCGACTTTCAAAGTATCGCTGCCGGCTGCGTACGCTGCTGTCGGCAACGCAAGAGCACTGGTTGCAAATGTTCCTCCCGCTAGCGCGGCGGTCGTCTTCATGAACTCTCGGCGATTGGCAGAATCGTCGTCGGCACGCTTGTTTCTTTGGGACATCGTTCTTCCTTCACACAGGTCAGGCAACTTGAATGTCAAACGCGGAAGCAGCGAAAGCACTGCGACTACTTCTCCAGCGGTCTGATTTCGAAGTTCCGGAAAAAGATTTCGTTCTTCTCATTCTCCAACAAAATGCGCCCAGCGGACGGAAACACGTCGTAACATTCGTTAACGATATGACCATTGATTTTGACCGTAATACGGTCACCGTCGCAAATACATTCCACCCGAGTCCATTCCCCTAACGGGCTGGCAACGTCATTCGCTCCGCGCGTATCGCGCAGCTCTTTAAATCCGACCTCGTGATTCGACCACCAGAACTGTCTTCCACTGTAGATTGTCTTTTCGCCATCGGGATTCCACCGCGTCCGACCGTCGGCCGCCTTTACAGTATCACTGGTAATCGTCACCGGAATGACTTCCCCCTGCTCGTCCTTGCCGCGTATGACGATCAAATCGCCCTCGCATCCCTGAGCGAGTTGAATTTCGATCGACGCCATCCAGTTACCCCGGGCATTCCCTTCGGGGCCGATGGCATGCAGCAGAACGCCGGAGTTTCGCACGTATTTGGAGCCGTCGACTCGGTCGCCCCATTTGTATTCCACACTGAGGTGATAATTCTTGTAGGAATCGACTGTGGCGACGTAGCCAATCCCTTCCCCGGAAATGTGAATCATGCCGTCTGTGACCGAATAATTGTTCTCCGTTTCGTTCCGGTCCGACTCCCGCAGCCACGTGGTAAAACCGCTGAAGTCTTTGCCATTGAACGGGTGGATCACTTCACGCGGCTCAATCGGTGACGGTTCGTCACCATGGGCGACCATCGGCCAAGTGCACGCAATGCTTAGCAGCGCGACGCGAATCAGACAATTCTTCATTTCGGGCCCACTTTTCTTCTGTGCCACAAACTCGCATTACACCGGAGTTGTCACGCCGGCAATGACCGTTTCGAGATACTCTCGGACGCGCCGGGCCAAATCGTCGACACCTTCCGGCTTAGTTGGGCGCGGCACAACCGGCGCAAAAATGTTCTCGCAACAAAGCGGCATTTTTCGACCGGTGAACGCCACTGGTGCCAGCAATTGATAATGATCGATCTCGCCGAAACCCGGCCCACAATCCTGGTCCTTGGGCCAATTGCGATGGTCCTTCATACAAAAACTGTGCACAACATCGGCACATTTGTTGATGTCGGGAATCGGATCGACATTGAGATAATCCATTACGTTCCCCGCGTCGTAGTTCACGCGCACGCCGGGATCGTCCACTTCACGTACAATTTCCGCGCAAGCCTCGCCGGTACCGGTCGAACCGCCATGCTGTTTGACGACCAGCAGCACGCCATTGTCGCGTGCAATTGGGCCGAGCTTTTTGAATCGCTCGATCCACAGTTTTCGGTTCCCGCCCTGCGTGTGGCCGAACGTCAAAACTTGAGGTACGCCGGCGGCCCCCGCTTGCTTCAGTCGATTGGTGAGAACTTCCAGCCCGTTTTTCGCTTCGGGATAGATGGTCGAGAACATCATCAAGGGCTCGAGTCCTAAACCCCGGCATTGCATCGCCAGTTCTTTGGCCTTCGAGGGTGGAGCATCGATCGGCATGACCGGAATCCGTTCTCCACCGGCCACCTCGCGATGGGATGTCCCCCACGCCACGAATTCGTATCCTGCCGATTTGATTCCACTCAGTGCCCGCTTGAGCGGAAACTGAGAATACGGCAGCGTCATGCAGGCAATTTGAAATTCGGTCTGTCTGGGTTGCTGAGGCTCGGCCGCACCCTCCAGACGATCCAAAAGCACCGCCCCCGTGAGTCCGCCTGCTGCGAACTGAAGCATCGATCGTCGAGTGATGGGGTAATGTCGAAAATCTTCCATAGTGCTCACCTTTTGCCGCTACGTGTCCGTGTGAACCATCGATGGGCCAAATTGCGCCAACTCTGCACAGTCGATCGTGATTCACAAAACTCGGTACGCATGCACATAGTTATTTACACCGACGATTCTACCAACAATTGCCACTCGGTGTTCAATTGAGCGTCAAGGGACAGTGGATGCGACTTCAAATAGGTATCCTGTGCTGTTGAGATACGAAACACCAGCTGTGTAACAGCAGAATGTTATCCTTGGTGTCGACCGAACAGTCATCCGAAAACACCGCGGCCTGCCAGAAACAAATCGCCCAGAGATGGATTTGCCGAAGCCAAACACCACTGCTCCAGATGGATCTCCGATCAAACTGTATCGATTGCTGAAGCCGGCAGGAGAACCAGAGATCATTCAGTCGGTATTGCGCCCCGGCAGTTCGATTCTGGAACTGGGATGTGGTGTGGGCCGGATCACGCAACCGCTGCTTGAGGCCGGGTACGATGTCGTGCCTGTCGACAATTCGCCCGAAATGCTCAAAACGGTGGCATGCGACAAAAAGGTCCAGGCGGATATTGAAACCCTCAAACTAGGCAAAGAATTCGACGCAGCCCTGTTGATGAGTCACTTTATCAATGTTCCCGACGATGCCCTGCGAACCGAAATGTTGGAAACTTGTCGCCGTCACCTTGCTCCAGACGGTGTCGTCATCGTCCAGCGGCACGATCCCCTTTGGCTGGCCAACGCCGCGGTGGGGTTTCTGGGAGATCGCGCCGGTGTGCCCACCTACCTAGACCATGTCGAGCGACGAGGCAAAGAAATCGACATGACCATCCGCTGGGAGGCCGGCGACCAAACGTGGACCCAATCATTCGCAACAAGAAACATCAACGGCGAGGAACTCGACCGCGCACTTCAGTCGGCGGGATTAAAATTCGATCGCTGGCTCGACTTGAAGGAAACCTGGTTCACTGCACGGAGAAAGTCGAGTCGATAAACGTGGGACTACACGTCCGCGAAACCGACCTTGCGTCCGTTTGCTACCAGCCGCCGCCACCACCGCCGCCGCCGCCACCGCCCGACGAACCTCCACCACCGCCACCACTGGAACTCCCCGGCGCTGTGCTGGAAGAGGAAATGGCGCTACCCAAAGAACTTCCCAGTCCGGTAGCGAATGCGCCTGCCGACGCCGGATTCCAATGCCTGCCGCTGTACCAAGAAGGGTGATAATGGCCGTTCCCACTACTCGGATCGGTCGATGCCTTTTTCAACACATCGACAAACCGTTCGGCCCATTCGTGTTCGACTTCGAGAGCCAACGCATACGGAAGATATTTCTCGAATAGTTCCGGTGTCTCATCCGGCGGATGCAACAATCGTAAGCGTTCTTGCTCGGCGGCGCCGAGATACATGCGGAATCCTTCGATGTCATCCATGATCCGACGACCTTCCAACGTCGGCTGCTTGATCCAATGCCAAAATCCCCAGTTGATTCCGATGACACCCACGAACAACGGCAGCATCCAAATCGAAGTCCCGCTGATGAGCATTCCCAGGCCCATGACCTCTCCCAGGAAGAAAGGGGTCGCAAAGGCCGTAATAAAGAGCGCGCCACCAAAAGATCCCAGCCGTTTAAACGTACTACGCCTTAATGCAAATACCGCTTGCCACGCGGCGACGACCATGCTGCCCAGAAAAAACACACCCACTGACCAAATCGAAAGCCAAATCGACATAAAGCCGACAATGGGCAATGCTTGCCATCCACAGCTTAATGCGGCAACGGCAACAACTGCTGCTGATAGAATCCATCCGGGAATCAGCCAACCACGGTTCTTGAGAAACAGTTTTCCTTCGAATTCCCGATCAAGATGCTCCCCCAAACGTTCGATCGCCTCTTTGATTCTGGCGTGGTTGATCTGCTTCAGCTGCAACGATCCGGCCGACATGAGTTTCTTGAACGCCGCTTTCTCGCCAGAGGAAAGCTTACGTTGGGGAACAGCGTCGTATTGCTGCAATTTGTATTCGCCGTCGTCTTCTTCGATTCGCAACCACCCTTTGGAAGCCATGCTGAGGACTGCTGCTGTGAAGCAGGTCTTGTCGTAGCCCATCCGCAGGAGATACCTCAAACAGGCGGGCGCCAAATCTTCCGGCGGTTCAAACTGTGGCACGATGGCACCACCGGGAGGGTCGCGGCCGACACGCATCCAGGCGTACCAGTAGTATGCCAGTAAAACCAACAGCCCCCCAAGCACTGCCCACAGCGTCCGATTGGCTTTCAAAAATAGCTGCCGTCTCTCCGCATCGGTCGGTTCCCTTACGAATCCCTTGGGAAATCCGACGACGATCGTCAGCCCTTCGTAAGAGCCAAGCGGTTTCGTTGTGACGAATTCGATTGCCCCGGTTGCGTCGTCGACTGAAGAAGTCGCATTGTTTTCCTGGGACCCCTCGGGGCCCGTGTACGATTCGTGAGTAACGTCGTCGCGGGAAACGTCGGCAGGAAGATGGACAGCAGCCGTCACTTGATCGATGGCGAAATCCCAACCATTCCCCGTGACATTCCAGTACAGTTCGTCGTGGTCGTCGAAATAACCCAACTGGTAATTGGTCGTATATTGAATTTCGTATTCGTATTGTCCGGGCGACAGCTTTACGTCTTCGTCGCCGATGTAGAGCCGTACGCCGTTGCTGACATTCTCGGTGTGATAAGGCTCGGGCCGACCGTCGCGTTTGACCGAGTTCACAGTAAATGGAAGTTCAATTCGAATGAAGTACTTCGTTGTGTACATCGTTGGAAAATCGCGGTAGATGCCCCGCTTGATTTTGTCACCGGCGGCCGTCACGGCAATCGTTTCTGTCACTGCGAGCGATCCATCCTCGAGAACATTAATCCGACTGTCATAGCGGTCGATGCGTTCGGCTTGCGCTAATGCGTCCGTTGCAATGCACAACACACTTGCCGAAAGAAGCAAAGCCGTCCGTACCAGTTCGCGAAACCGATTACTTGCCGGCGTCGTTTTGGAAATCGACATTGGGGACCTCCCGCTCAGCGATGGTTTCCAATTCGAAGAATTCAGCCGATTCAAATCCGAATGCCTGTGCCACCAGCACGGAAGGGAACGCCTCGATCAGTGTGTTGTAATCTCGAACAGTCGCATTGTAATAGCGACGTGCCTTGTGCACGGCATCCTCGATCTCGGCTAGTTCCTGTTGCAAGTCGAGGAAGTTAGAACTCGCCTTCAAATCGGGATAGTTTTCAGCAACAGCAAACAAGTTTTTCAGAGCTGCTGAAATCGCGTTTTCGTCGCGTTGTTTGTCAGCCACCGAATCATCGCCGATCGCCTGTGTCCGTAAGCGGGTGAGGTCTTCCAGAACGCTGCGTTCGAAATCGCTGTAGCCCGACACCGTGCTTACGAGATTGGGAATCAAATCGTGCCGCCGCTTAAGCTGCACATCGATCCCGCTAAAGCCCTCTCGTACCAGAATTCGCCCACGGACCAGTTTGTTGTACAGGGCCACTACCACTAATGCGGTAATGACTGCCATCACCAGCACCACTGCCAGAAAAGTCGTTGTGCCCACGAGTACACCTTTCTTTTGCCGCCACGTCAAAAAGTGACGTTGTCTCGCGCGGTCGGCCTTTAAACATCAGCGGGTTTACGGGCAGCATAGAAAGATCGCGCGACCCGCTTCAAGTTGCGGGACTGCATTGCAGCCACAGGATACGTCGACCGTTGCGGTACACGGTGAATTCGAGCCGCGGCGAAACACATTTGCTTGGCCGTTCTTGCCTTCCGCGATATTTGACTGCGCACCAGAAAAGTGATGCGTCCCGAATGAAACATAGTCGATTTTGCCACGCCGGACGCGTTAACATGGACAAGATGCGAAGACTTCTCTTCCAAATAGCGAATGGACTACCACCTCGACCCAATTCACCAGCCTGAATACGCATCGCAGCCATCAACACCGCCTACAAACGAAGATCAACTCCATGATGAACATCACGCAACGACGTTTCGGTTTCTGTGCCTGCTCGATTCTAGCCACCCTGCTCTGCGGATTGCAGGTGCAGGCCAACGCCGACGAACCGATTCGATTGGCGAATGATCCCGCGGTTTCGCCAGACGGTTCGACCATCGCCTTTGCGTATCAGAACGACATTTGGACTGTTTCCAGTGCTGGTGGCAGCGCCACACGCCTCACGGTCCATCCGGCATCAGAGGCCGATCCGCATTTCTCGCCCGACGGCAAACTGCTGGCGTTTACCAGCAATCGCACGGGAAGCCGGCAGGTTTATGTTATGCCGGTCGCCGGTGGTTCGCCCCGCCAACTGACTCATCATACGGAAGGTTACGCCATCGAAGACTGGTACCCCGATAGCCAGGCACTGTTGGTTTCCGGCAGTCGGGATCATTTCTGGCGCTCGGCCGATCGGCTCTTTCGCATTCCCGTCGAAGGCCGCACAGCGGAAAGAGCCGTCTTCAACGCGGCTTGTTCCGAGGGACGGATTTCGCCTGATGGCAAACGAATTCTCTTCGTTCGCGAGGGAGAGCGCTGGTGGCGCAAGCAGTATCGCGGCGCACGCATGGCACAAATTTGGTTGTACGATATTGAGTCGCAAGAGTACGAGCGACTGGTCGATAAATCGGCGGCGTGCCGATCTCCTTTGTGGAAGCGCGACGGCAGCGGATTCTATTTCGTTGGCGACGAAACCGGCAGCTTCAATCTTTGGGTTTACGACTTCGAATCGGAAGTCTCTACGCAGTTGACGCAATTCGCCGACGATTCCGTCGTCTTTCCGGCCATCTCGCACGACGGTAGCACGATTGTCTTTCGACATTTGTTCGATTTGTATCGGTATTCTCCTGGTTCCTCGGAAGCACCAGTCCGTTTGGAGATCGTCGACGCCGGCGATCGCCTCGACGATGGAATCGACCGCCGCACACTGGAAAACGCAACCGACGTTGCCTTTTCGAATGATGGCCTCGAGATCGCCTTTGTTTCCGGCGGTGACCTATGGGTGATGGATACGGAACTGCGCGAACCACAACAGATCACCGATACAGCTGCGTTTGAAAGTGACCCAGTTTTCTCTCCGGACGGAAACCGTGTTTTGTTTATTCACGCAGGAAACGGCCGCACCGACATCTGGCAAGCCGAGCGAAGCGACTCCGATCTCTATTGGTGGCAAAACAGCGAATTCACCTTGAAGCAACTGACAGACGATACCGAAACAGAAGGCGACCTCACGTGGAGTCCCGACGGCAAGCATGTCGCATTCGTCCGAGAGCGAGGTGACCTGTGGCTGATGGAAAGCGACGGCAAGAACCCGCGAAAACTCGTCACCGGTTTTCTGACGCCCGACTTTGATTTCTCGCCGGATGGCAAATGGATTGTCTATTCACTCAGCGACGATGAGTTCAACAACGAAATCTGGGTGAAGCCGATTGACGGTTCGCGCGAGCCGTTCAACATCTCGCGCCATCCCGACAACGATGGCAATCCAGTTTGGTCGCCGGACGGGCGAATCATTGCGTTCACCGGACAGCGAATCGATACCGATGTCGATATTCATTTCGTCTGGTTGCGTGCTGAGGACGAGGACAAAACCAGCCGCGCACGCCGACTCGAGAAAGCCCTGGAAAAAATCCAAAAGGCTCGTAAGCAAAAGCCGAACGGCAAAAAGGACGCCCCAAAGCCGGACGACAAAAAACCTGACGAAGAATCCGCCGAAGAGAGCGGCGATGATGAAAAAGAAGAAAAGGAGGATAAGAAAGAGGAGGAGGAACTGCCCGAAGTCGTCATCGACTTTGAAGGAATCCACGATCGCATTCACCGCATTTCGATTCCAGATACATCAGAGCGCGGTCTGCTCTTTTCGCCCGACAGCAAGAAACTCGCCTTTTCCGCCCGCATCGCCGACAAGAGTGGCACCTACACCGTCGAAATCCCCGACGGACTAACGCCGAAATTACTTTCGACAACGACAGGTTTCCGTGGACGTTGGCTCAAAAAACCGGACCTGATCGCTTGGATTTCCGGCGGGAAACCGGCCACGCTATCCGGCAAAGGTGAAGCCAAGTCGTATGCGTTTCGCGCCTTTCAAGAAGTCGATCGTGCTGCCTATCATCAAGCAGGATTCGATTCGGCCTGGCGCACAATGCGTGACTGGTGGTACGACGGACGATTCAATAACCGCAACTGGGACGAAATCCGCCGCAAGTATCGCGACATGGCGTCTGACACTGCGGATCGGAATGCGCTGGCGACCGTCATCTCGCTGATGCTGGGCGAACTCAACGGTTCACACCTAGGGTTCACACCGACCGGAGGCGCACGACAACGTAATAGTGACGACTGGAACGAAGTGACCGCCCATCTCGGCGTGAGGTTTGTCGACGGTTACAACGGGCCGGGGCTCAAGGTACGCGACGTGATACCCGAAAGCCCTGCAACACGGCAAGCCAGTCAAATTGATGCCGGCGAAATCATTCTGAGTATCGACGGCACCCCTGTTGACCCGGCATTTGATCTCACACAAGTGCTTAACGGCCGCATGGAACGGGATATTAGCCTGCGTGTTCGAAACAGCGACGGTGAAGATCGCGATATCACGCTACGTCCGTTTAGCTACGGTCAAGCACGTCGGCGGCTCTACGACAAATGGGAACAGGACAACCGCAAACGGGTCGAGGAACTTTCCAATGGCAAATTCGGCTATTGCCATATAGCCCGCATGGACTCGACCAGTTTCGCGCAGTTCCAGCAAGACTTGTACGACGTCGGATATGGAAAGGACGGCCTGGTCATCGATGTCCGAAACAATCCGGGGGGTTCCACAACCGATCACTTACTGACCGCGCTGACACAACCGGTACACGCCATCACCGTTCCCCGTGGCGGCAGCCCAGGCTATCCCCACGATCGCAAAGTGTATGCCAGTTGGAGCAAGCCGATTGTCGTGTTGTGCAATCAAAGCAGTGGCAGTAACGCCGAAATCTTCAGCCATGCGATCAAAACACTAGATCGCGGAAAGGTGGTCGGCGTTCCGACCGCTGGTGCCGTCATTAGCACCGGTTCAGCGGCGATCATGGATCTCGGCATTTTGCGTCGACCGTTCCGTGGTTGGTACGTCCTTGGGACGGGTGAGGACATGGAACTGAACGGCGCAGTACCCGATTTTGTTCTGTGGCCCGAACCAGGACAACTTTCTGCCGGGCACGACATCCAGCTCGATAAAGCGGTCGAGGTGTTGCGTGCGGACGTGGAAGAATGGCTTGACCGACCACAGGCCGAGTTACGCAAAGCGAGCGAACGAGGGCAGTGATTAATTTCAAGTATTTTTTCACGCGAAGACGCGGAGTCGCTACTTGAACAAACAAAGTCCTTCGCGGCTTTGCGCCTTCGCGTGAGAATTGTTCGGTGTCAATTCTCAGCTATATCGGTTGAGATTGATATTACCGAGCGATTCATTCGACGCGTGGCTCGATAGAAGCCTCGCCCCCCGAAGTCACAAATCACCACAACAACCGCACGATCAAATATCGTAATACATGGCGAATTCGTACGGGTGCGGGCGCTCGCGCAAGGCTTCCACCTCTTTGGCCGACTTGTACCAAATCCAGGTGTCGATCACGTCTTCGGTAAACACATCGCCGCGTAGTAGAAACTCGTGATCTTCACGCAGGCTTGCCAACGACTGCTCCAGCGAAACTGGTGTCTTGCGGACCGAGGAAAGTTCTTCCGGCTCCAAGTCGTAAATGTCTTTGTCGAGCGGCACACCCGGTTCGATCTTGTTTTGAATTCCGTCGAGCGCCGCCATTAAGACGGCGGACATCGCCAAGTATCCATTCGACGAAGAATCAGGGCAGCGAAACTCGAACCGCTTGCTTTCCGGGCGGGGGCTGTGCACCGGAATACGAATCGCTGCCGAACGATTGCGGTAACTGTAGGTCAAATTGATCGGTGCATCGAACCCGGGAATCAAGCGTTTGTAGCTGTTGGTCGTCGGACAGCAAAACGCTAACAGCGCTTCGGCGTGCCGTAGAATTCCGCCCATCGCGTGGATCGCCATGTCGCTCAGCCCACCGTACCCGCTGCCGGCAAACAGCGGTTCGTCATGCCGCCATAACGAAAGATGCAAATGCATGCCGGAACCGTTGTCATTCCATAACGGTTTGGGCATGAATGTTGCCGTCTTGTTATGTCGGGCGGCGACGTTCTTGACCACATACTTATACAGCAGCAGATGATCAGCAGTTTGGACGAGCGGCCCGTACTTCATATCGATTTCGCATTGGCCGCCGGTCGCCACCTCGTGATGTTGCGCCTCGACGTCGACGCCGCATTCCATCAACGTAAGCATCATTTCGGTGCGAATATCTTGCAGCGTGTCGGTGGGGGGTACGGGAAAATACCCTTCCTTGTACCGCACGCTGTATCCACGGTTGGTGGAATCGCTGTCCTGCCCCCGGTTCCATTGACCCTCGACACTGTCGACGTGGTAGTACGACTCGTGCTCGTTTTGATCGAAGCGGACGTTGTCGAATACGAAGAATTCGGCTTCCGGCCCAAAATTCGCGACATCGGCAATGCCGGTCGATTTCATGTAGTTTTCTGCTTTTCGGGCAACATTGCGCGGATCCTTAGCATAATCCTCCCGCGTGATGGGGTCCTGAATATTACAGGTCATCGCCAGCGTGCGATCCATAAACGGATCGACAAAGGCTGTTTCGGCCTGGGGAACGACCAGCATGTCGCTTTCGTTGATGGCCTGCCAGCCGCGCATCGACGAGCCGTCGAATCCGAATCCTTCCTCAAAACTACGTTCCGAAAGGGTTTTCGCCGGGACCGTGAAATGTTTTTGGGTCCCGGGAAAGTCCATAAATCGCAGGTCGACCGCGCGGATTTCCCGTTCACGGCAAAGAGCGAGCACTTCTCTTGGCGTCATTTTTTATCGTTCCAGCATGTGTCGACGAGGTGTCGAAGTTGTCAGCAATCAGTATAGTATGCGGAGTGCAAATCTTGTTCCAGCGAGTGAAAGGAACCGCCGTTCATGCGACCAAATCTCTCCCCGCGTCGAGTCGGGATTTCGGCTCTTTTTCTCATGGCATTTTCGCTTCACGCCAGTTTGGTAACCGCCGCCGATACGAACGATGATCGCGCCCAACGATTCATTGCGGCCTACGAACGCGATATCCGACCGCTCGACACCACATTAGCGCTGGCATGGTGGAAGGCCAATACCTCCGGCGATGATGCTGATTTCGCCGCCAAAGTCGAAGCCGAGAATCGCTACAACGCGGCTCTTTCCGATAAAGAACGATTCGCCGAGCTGAAAGCCATCCACGACGGCGAAATCGACGATCCGATTCTCGCCCGACAAATTGAAGTGATTTACCTGTTAATGCTTGGCAAGCAGGTCGATGCCACATTGCTACAAAAAATGTCGGCCAAAGCGAACGACATCGAAAAGGCGTTTAACGTCTATCGCGCCAATGTTGCCGCAGAGGAACTCACCGACAGTCAGGTGCGAAAAGTCCTTTCCGAATCGAAAGACTCGGCTCGCCGCCAGGCGGTTTGGGAAGCCAGCAAAGGAGTCGGCAGTGCCGTCGAAATGGATCTGAAGGAACTGGTCCTGCTGCGTAACGATGCGGCACGGCAACTCGGCTTTAAGAATTACCACGCGATGCAGCTCGAACTTAACGAGCAGGATCCGGCAGAGGTCCTCCAACTGTTTGACGAGTTGGATGCTCTCACCCGCCAACCCTTCGCTGATGCCAAAGCCGACATCGATGCGAGACTGGCGGATAGCTACGGCATCGAAGTTGATGAACTGCGACCGTGGCATTATCACGACCCGTTCTTTCAGCAGGCACCGTCGGTGTACGAGACCAATCTCGACGAAGTGTACGAGTCGGCAGATATCTTGGATATTTGTCGCAAGTTTTATGCGGGGATAAACCTGCCGATCGAAGACGTCATCGAACGCAGCGATTTGTACGAACGTGCGGGAAAAAGTCCGCACGCCTTTTGTACCGATATCGATCGCGAGGGAGACGTACGCGTGCTGGCCAACATTGTTCCCAACGAATATTGGATGGGCACGATGCTGCACGAACTGGGTCATTCGGTCTACAGCAGTAAGTTCATTCCCGACAGTGTCCCCTACTCTCTGCGGACGGCATCACACATTCTCACGACCGAGGGCGTCGCCATGATGTTCCAACGGTTTTCTAAGAATGCCGACTGGTTGCAGGAAATGGGAGTGCAAGTCGCCGACCCGCAGGCCTTCAACAAAGCCGGAGCGACCATGCGACGCAACGAATTGCTCATTTTCTCCCGTTGGTGCCAGGTGATGCTGCGGTTCGAGATGGGTTTGTACAACGATCCCGGGCAAGACCTGAACAAACTGTGGTGGGATTTGGTGGAGCGCTACCAGATGCTTACTCGTCCCGAAGGACGCAACGCACCCGATTACGCCAGCAAGATTCATGTCGTTTCGGCTCCCTGCTATTACCACAACTACATGATGGGCGAAATGTTCGCCTGCCAGGTACATCACACAATTGCCCGCCAAATCTTAAAGTCCGACAATCCCTCAAAGGCGTATTATACGGCGAGCGAACAAGTCGGCGCTTTCGTGAAAGACAAGGTCATCGCCCCCGGTCAAACATTGAGCTGGAACGACTTGACCCAATACGCAACGGGGGAGACGTTAAACGCCAAGGCATTCGCTGCCGACTTTAGCGACCGCTAATTGCAGTATTCGGCCGTCGCCGATCAATGGCGCAATGCCCATCGACAGAGTTTATGTGGATGCCGGTTAAAGGCAGCCAGGTTTCGCGGCCTTAACGGTGCGGCCAGTCTCGTGACGGCCAGCCTCGTTCTTGGGTGCCACACTCGGGTGCCACTGCTGGCTGGCCCAGCAGTGTGGTGTCAGCAATAAACGTTCGTAATCCAGCGGCGTTGTAAATTCGGAGAACAAGCCATGCCACACTCGGGTGCCACTGCTGGCTGGTCCAGCAGTGTGGTGTCAGCAATAAACGTTCGTAATCCAGCGGCGTTCTAAATTCGGAGAACAAGCCATGCCACACCTGGGTGCCACTGCTGGCTGGCCCAGCAGTGTGGAAATCAGCAACAAACTTTCGTCATGCAGCAGAGCCGCAGAAACGGAGAAAGTGCCGTGCCACGCTTTGTCCTGTTGACACACGACCATCCCTTCCTGCATTGGGACTTAATGCTCGAAGCAGGCGGAACGCTCAAGACGTGGCGGCTGATGGAAGATCCCACCCAACCGGCAACTTCGGCAGAAATCACGATTTCCGCTGAGCAACTCCCCGATCATCGCCTGCACTATCTCGACTACGAAGGAGCGGTCAGCAATAACCGCGGTTCGGTAACTCGCCGAGCGTCCGGCGAGTATCGGCTGATCGAAGAACGCGACAACGGGCTCGATTTTGAATTGCGCGGTGACCGGTTGAATGGCGCAGCGACTTTGGCTAGGACCAATGCCGACAAAAGCGATTGGAGCTTTCGCTATCGGGCGGACTGAACCGTCAACCGAGCGATCTCGGAATCCATCGCCTCACTGGAAAGTGTCCTGTTACCCGACAATCGAAAGGCACCATCCATGACTTCGACGGCCTGTAAGATCGGGACGTCGTCGTGCGTGGCATTCAAGTCAACGATCACCACGTCGGTTCCATCAACTTGCCGCCATTCGAACCGCCGTTGATCTGTCTCGAATCGATTCGCAATTTTGTGCAGAACCTCGTCCAAGGGAATTGGTACCAGCCCAGCGCGAATCGATTTGATTTGAATGGCCAGCCGGTTCGGTTCCGTCACCCAAGGCTTCAGCTGCAAACTGACGATGCCATCCCATTTCTTCTGCTCAAAATGAAATGCGATGTGGATCTGCTCGTCGTCGAACTTCACGCGCGGATCACTCACACCGGACGGCACCCAATCCGAAAACTTCTGGTGCAACTCGACGGCCAGCCAACTGTTGACCTGCTGCTCGGTGAACTCTTCGGACCAGGTTTTCGAATGCCTGATCTCATCGACCAGTTGGAGTGTCCGCTGAACGAATCGTTTGGCGGCCTCCTGCTGGACAACCGGATCCGTTTGTTCGGCCAATGCCTCTTCGTAGAAGTCTGGACTTTGCACCAATGCCCAGTACAACGAACTGGCACATCCGATGGCCAGCATCGCAGAAAGTATCCCGAAGAGAATCATATTCTTGCGGAACATAAAACCTCACAATCCGGTGGGCGCGAGCGGGGAATCGTATGCGCCGTTGAAAAACCGGTCAAGGCGAGTCGAAGGGCTATTTCGCATAACCCTTTTTCATCAATAGACTAATGGCTCGAAGCGGCCTGAAAGGGTACCTCACATTCGTTTTTTTCCATTAGGAAGTATAGCACCGGAATCGGGCCGAATATCGGTAAGAACATCCAATGGTAGCGGCTGTTGAGGCGTGAGAATCAACGCTAGTGCTTGATTGACGAGAGGTTACGCTGCCAGCTTGACCGTGCAACAGGGCCTTCCCTATCATCACCACCGCGAGGTGGAAACATCCGCAAATCTGCTGCGACAGAACGCAAAACCGAACGCACATGGTGGTTGCAGCCACTCTCCTGACGACGAAAACCTCGAATAGGCCCCAGCTTTCATGACGGCTTCCATCGAATCGAACGACACGGTCCGCACACGATTTGCGCCAAGCCCAACGGGATACATGCATATCGGCGGCATGCGAACCGCGCTGTTCAACTGGCTATGGGCCAGGCATAACTCCGGCAAGTTCATTCTGCGGATCGACGACACCGACCGTCAGCGCAATCTCGATGAAGCACTCGGCCCGATCCTCGGTGCGTTTCGCTGGCTCGGCCTCGATTGGGACGAAGGCCCGGAAATCGGCGGCCCCCATGGCCCCTACTTTCAATCACAACGGGGCGAACTCTATCAGCAAGCGCTCCAGAAATTGCTCGAAGCCGGCAAGGCCTATTACTGCTTTGATACTCCGGAACAAATTCAAGCCGATCGTGCCGAAGCCGAGCAAGAGAAAAAGAACTATCTCAACATCCGCCGGTCGCTCGATCTGTCGGCAGGAGATATTGAAGAACGACTGGCCCGCGGCGATGCCCATGTCGTGCGTTTTCTCGTACCACGCGGCGAAACAATTGCCGTCGACGATGCCGTCCGTGGTCACGTCGAATGGGATACCGGTTTGATCTCCGACCCGGTCATTTGTCGCGGAGATGGATCACCGCTCTATAACTTTGCCACCGTCATCGACGATGCCGACATGCAAATCACGCACGTTATTCGCGCCGAAGAGCATCTTTCGAACACGCCGATACAGCTTTTGATTTATAACGCGTTGGCGCAGCCGCAGCCGCAGTTTGTCCATCTGCCTTACGTTGCCGCCCCCGCGTCGAAAGAAAAACTGAGCAAACGCAAGCTCGACAAGTATCGCAAGAATCAACAGTTTCGCAAAATGTTCGAAGCGGCCGATCGCGTCTTCCCTCAAATTGGGCTGGCAAGTTCGGAAGGCCTCGACCCGGTCATGGTCGAGTACTACGAAAGAATCGGTTACTTGCCCGCTGCGGTTCTCAATGCCCTGGCCCGGCTTGGCTGGTCGCTCGATGACAAAACCGAAATCATGTCTCTCGACGAAGTTGTCGAAAACTTTTCGCTGGACCGCATTGTGAAAAGCCCTGCCGGCCTCGATCCGGAAAAACTCGTTAGTTTTCAAACACACTGGGCCGGGGAACTCCCGCCGGAAGAAACCCTCGATCGCATACTCCCCTACTTGCAAAAAGCCGGATTAATCGGCGAAGAAATTAGCAGTGACGACCGATCTTACATCGAACAAGTCGTTGCTGCATTGGGCGACCGGATCAAAGTGTTCAGCGATATTCTCGATTACGCCAGTTTCTTTCAGTCCGATGACGAATTCGCCTACGACGAAAAGGCGTTTAAGAAGCGGGTCCAAAAGGAAGGGGCGGCTGAGCTACTCGCCAAATTCAAGGAACAGCTTGCGACCGTCGAACCATTTGAAGTTGATCAACTCGACAAGTTGATGCACGACTTCGTGGAAGCTGAAGGAATCAAAATAGGGGACATCATTCATGCCGTCCGCGTCGCAGTCACCGGCTCACCCGCGGGGCCCGGCATGTTTGATTGTTTGCATTTGTTGGGACGCGAACGCTGCCTGGCACGAATCGACCGGGCCTTGTCGAGCACTCATTGAGTCTAACATATACACAAACGACAATTGAATTTCGGTCACCTTTTAGAGCCGTTGTGGCCGATAAGGACCAATCCATTCCGAATTTGGGTGCCACTGGCTCTGCCAGTGCTTCTTATTATCACGTCATGATACGCTACCTCTCGGTAACCCGTGTATATGCGGAAGCCCTCGAAACTGTTGGCGTGGAGGCTCGAGGAGATAATAGCGTGCGGATGACCATTTCCAATCGGTCGCATTTTCGCAGAGACGTCGTTGGACCGGATTATTGTGGATATAATCAATCGACGCAGTTATGGCATCTAAGGTAAAGATGTTCCGGTCGTATCCCCCTCCGGCCTGCCAAAACCGAAAGCAGGTTTTGCCGGGTCGCTCTTGGATCATCAATTTTTCTAAGAGCTGCGAGCCGCTCGTGGTTAGAACTTCTTTAATCATTCTCGAAAATGGTTGCTTTACTTGAGCCAGGAAACTCCCAAATGATGGCTGAGGTGAACGAGGAAAAACCAACAAATGAACATGCTCGGGCATGAATACGAAGGCAACCAAGTCGAACACCTCCGCTTTGGCGGCCGCGTCTAACGTTGTTGCTAGTATTTCTAACCAACTATCGTTTGTGAGCATTGATTTCCGCTGGTAGCAGGAGAACGTTAACTCATGCAGGTGCCCTGGCTCGTGATAGTGTTTCACTCGCTTTCGGTACGTCATATTGCTACTCCAAACCAGCGACCATTCCAAAGTATCGAATACATGTGCACTGGCAAAGCCAGTGGCACCCATTCTGTCGTATAACGACATCCGCGAAATGGAGTGCAGATCCTTGAAGCAGGTCGCCGCGTGTGCGCTCTTTATCTGCCTGATTCCCGCCATCGTCTGGCTGCTGCAAAGCCAGGTCCGTCAACATCTCGGAACGGCATTGAGTTCAAGCCGGCAGTCCGACCAAGGCTCCGAAGCGTCGGCGGCCAATTCCAATATCCAGCCGCAACATATCTCGCAACAGACCATTGAGGAGCTGCTGCGGCGCGCGTCCCAAAACTCGGAGCGGCCGACGTCAGGTTCCACAACTGCTCCATCGAGTATTAACTTGTCGCAATCGAGTTTTCAGAACCCCTTTCAAGCGGGCTACTGGATCGCCAATGGCTGGACCTTTGCTGAAGATTTCATGCAGAGCAATAACGACTCGATCGCGGTCGCTCGATTCCGACACGCCTACCAAGGCTTAGGCATCGAATTTCAACTCATCCCCGAAAACGAAAGCGTTCACTTCGAATTGCGCTTGGGCAGCAATACCAGAACGACTGCCGTCGTCGAATTCACGAAGAATACCGTCGCCGTCACGGCAGAAATCGACAGCCGCCCCTACTTGGTGGAGCAACGACCTCTCACCGCGCCTTTCGAGGCTGGGGGAACCTATCCGTTTCGCATCACCGCGACAGGCAGCCGCCTTCTGGTCTTCAGCAATCGCAAAAGGCTCTTGATGTGCGATCAACCCGGCGACGATGGGGCTGCTGTCTATCCCTATCTCGTCGCGCATTCCGGGAATTGCCGCCTCGTTCAACTACGAATCGACGGGGAATAGCGGTCCCTCGCGCGATCGCTTGTTGCAGCCCCTATTTCGCAAGTGGTAAGATAGGCTCCTGCCGATGTGATGCCATCTACCTAGCGGGTGACCTGCCAAATGCGAATTCCTAGCCGCGCGAATACGCTGTTTCTATCGCGGCTGGTCGGATACTGTCTGCTGAGCATTGTGTTTGCGGCCCCCACAACGGAAGCCGCCGATTCCGACCAATCCCGCGTCGATTACGAGCGCGACATTCGGCCCATTTTCCAAGCACACTGCTTTGACTGCCATGGCCCCGACGAGCAGGAATCGGGATTGCGACTCGATGCGCCACGGTTTATTCGCCGCGGCGGAGATCGCGGTGCCACTGTCGTTTCACACGATAAAGACAAAAGCCTTCTCCTGCAGGCAATCATTGGGACCGACGCCGTCTCGCGCATGCCGCTTGATGCTCCGGCGCTCAGCGACAAACAAATTCGCCTCATCACGCGGTGGATCGTCGAAGGGGCGAACATGCCGGCTGATGACAGTTCTACTGCCGGCGACCGCATCCAAAGCGACCACTGGTCATTTCAACCGATTCAACATCCGACTGTTCCCGAGGTCTCTGATCAAAGTTGGCCCAGAAATCCCATCGATCAATTCGTATTGAATCGTTTGGAACAAGAAGGGTTGTCGCCCTCGCACGCAGCCAAACGAACCACCTTGATCCGCCGGCTGACGTTGGATCTCGTCGGCCTGCTTCCCTCACCTGCCCAGGTCGAACGATTCTTGGCCGACAACCAACCGGGTGCGTATGAACGCTTGGTCGATCGGCTGCTCGATTCACCACGGTACGGCGAACGCTGGGGAAGACATTGGCTCGATGTCGCCCGCTATGCTGACTCAAACGGATTCACAATTGATGGGTCCCGCACAATCTGGAAGTACCGCGATTGGGTCATCGATGCCGTTAATCGCGATTTGCCTTTTGATCAATTCACAATTGAACAATTGGCTGGTGACCTGTTACCTGGTCCGTCGCGCGACCAACTGATTGCCACCGGTTTTCATCGCAACACACTGGTTAATCAGGAAGGGGGAACGGACGACGAACAATTCCGCGTCGAAGCCGTCGTCGATCGCGTCAATACGACCGGAGCAGCCTTCCTGGGCCTAACCGTCGGCTGCGCACAATGTCATTCGCATAAATACGATCCCATCTCGCAACGCGATTTTTACCGGCTGTACGCCTTTTTCAACAGCTGCGAAGACGTCAACACCATGGCACCGATGCTACCGGTCCCCACACCGCAGCAAACGCAAGCATTGGCCCACTTCGATCAACAAATCGCAGCCACCCAAAAACAATTGAAAGAAATCGACCGCCATTATGCCCCTGGACAATCGTCGTGGGAAAAGCAATTCACCGCAGCCACGCCCGATAACACCTGGCAGGTACTCGATCCGACGGAATTTCGATCGGCCGGAAGTGCCTACTTGGCAAAGCTGGAAGATCAATCGATTTTGGTCGGGGGTACAATCCCAGACGACGACCACTACGTTATCACGACCGACATTCCGATCGAAACGATCACCGCAATACGGCTGGAAGTGCTCACGCACAAAACGCTTCCCCAAAACGGCCCAGGTCTCGCCTCGAATGGCAACTTCATACTGAGCGGCTTTGAAGCGAAAATCTCTTCCGATTCGCCGGAAGGAGAAATGGATTCGACCGACGTGCCGATTCCATTCGTATCGGCACTCGCTGACCACTCACAGCCCGGCTGGCCGGTCATCGATGCGGTCGACAACGACCCGACAACCGGGTGGGCTATCAACATTAAAAAGGGCGACAAGTCCGCCAAACTGAACGCCGACCACGAAGCCCTGTTCGTCACCACCCGGCCGATCGAAGTGCCACCCGGCAACCGGCTGACGATTACGATGCGACATCGGCCCAAAAAATACGCGGTCGGTCGATTCCGCCTTTCCGTTACCGGGGTGGAACAATCGCTGCTGCCTCTTTCCGACAAAACACAAGAGCTGTTAGCAATCCCTGCTGAAAAACGATCCAAACAACAGCAGCAGCAACTAAAGACGGCCTATCTCCAATCCAATCCCGTGCGCAAGCCGGTCGCTGCAAAACTCGAACGACTGGAAAAACAGCGTCGGCAACTCAACGACCAAATCCCCACGACTTTGGTAATGCGCGATCTCGAAAAACCGCGCGACACGTTTATACAAATCCGCGGAGATTTCCTGCAACCCGGCGCTCAGGTTCAGCCGGGTGTTCCTTCCGTGCTGCCCCAACTTGCGGCGAAGAAGCAATCAGCCAACCGACTCGATTTGGCTCGCTGGTTGGTCGATCCCCAGAATCCTCTCACCGCCCGTGTTGTCGTCAATCGTCACTGGCAACGGTTCTTCGGAACAGGCATCGTCGTTTCTGAGAACGATTTCGGCACCCAGGGAAATTCTCCGTCGCATCCGGAGTTACTCGATTGGCTGGCTCGTGAATTCATGCGACGCGGGTGGAGCGTGAAATCATTGCATCGATTGATTGTCACATCGGCCACCTATCGGCAATCGTCGGAGTTTCGTCCGGAACTGCAGCAGCGCGATCCGGCCAATAAACTGCTCGCCCGCCAATCGCGCATTCGGCTCGAAGCCGAAGCGGTGCGTGATGTCTGTCTATCGGCGAGCGGGTTGCTCTCAGAAAAAATGCACGGCCCGAGCGTCTTCCCGCCGCAACCGGAAGGCATCTACGTGCTGACACAGAACCAAAAGAACTGGAAAGCCGATAAAGGAGAAGATCGCTATCGTCGCGGGCTGTACACCTTCTTCTGGCGTTCGAGTCCCGATCCGTTTATGGCAACATTCGATGCCCCCAACGCGAACACGACTTGCACGCGCCGCACCCGTTCCAACACGCCGCTGCAAGCCTTAACGCTCGCCAACGACCAGGCCTTTGTCGAATTGGCCCAAGGGATGGCAGGCCGTGTTCTCCGCGACGCCCCCGCCTATGACGAGGGGCGCATGCGTTACGCCTTTCTGGCCGGCCTGTCACGTGAACCGACGAGCGGAGAGTTTACGACACTATTGCAGTTTCTCGAAACACAACGCAGCGAGTTTCAAAAAGAACCCGATATCGCCGCACAGATCGCCCCCAAAAACGTTTCTGAAAGCCCCATTGAAGGTGCCGCCTGGACGGCGGTCGCGCGCGTTCTTATGAACCTGGACGAATTCGTAACGCGGGATTAATCAGCATGTATGATTCACAACATCATCTCCGCGAGGTCACCCGGCGACACTTCTTCGCCAACTGCAGCACCGGCATCGGCGCGTTAGGACTCGCTTCACTGCTCGATCCCCATTTGGCCTCCGCGGCGACGAACTCGCGAGCGATCAATCCACTTGCTCCCCAACAGGGACATTTCCCCGGTCGGGCTAAGAATGTCATCTTCCTGTTCATGGCGGGTGGACCGAGCCATTTGGAGCTATTCGATTACAAGCCGAAGCTGCAGGAACTCAATGGGCAGGTCATTCCCGAATCATATGTGAAAAACAAACGCTTCGCATTCATCAAGCAGGACGCCAAACTACTGGGAACTCGCCGGAAGTTCCCCAAATGGGGACAATCCGGCGCGGAAATCTCAGAACTGCTGCCAAATCTCGGCAGTATTGCCGACGAGGTCGCCATCGTCCGTTCCATGAAAACCGAAGTGTTCAATCACGGCCCCGCCAAGTTGTTCATGAACACCGGCTTTCAGCGGTTCGGGCGCCCCAGCATCGGCGCTTGGGTGACGTACGGCATCGGCAGCGAGGCGGATAATCTCCCCGGGTTTGTCGTGCTGCAATCGGGACCACGCGGACCGCGCGGCGGAACGCCGCTGTGGGGCAGCGGATTTCTGCCGACGACGTATCAGGGCGTTCCGTTTTTGAACGGTGCCGACCCGATCTTGAATCTTTCGAACCCAGCGGGGATCGACGCCGACCGCCAACAGCAATTCATCAAAACGGTAAACGACCTGAACGCGGAGCGGTTGCGCACGGTCGGCGATCCCGAAATTGCGACCCGCATCTCGACCTACGAGATGGCCTACCGCATGCAGACGAGTGCGCCGGAATTGATGGACCTTTCGCAGGAAAGCGATTCCACGCTGAACATGTACGGCGTCGACCCTGCCAAACCTTCATTCGCGCGCAACTGCCTGATGGCCCGCCGACTGGTTGAAAAGGGGACGCGGTTCGTGCAGTTGTACCACACCGATTGGGATCATCACGGGAACGTCGTGACGAATCTCGGCGGGCCGTTGGAAGACCGTTGCCGCGAAGTCGACCAGCCGGCAGCGGCACTCGTCCGCGATCTCAAACAGCGGGGCATGCTGGATGATACGCTGGTGATTTGGAGCGGCGAATTCGGGCGCACACCGCAAGGCGAAGAACGGAAGGACGAGAAAGGGAATTACCTGCCGGGCCGCGACCACCATATCGACGCCTATTCCCTGTGGATGGCGGGCGGCGGCGTGAAACCGGGCTGCTCAGTCGGCGAGACCGACGAGTTGGGGTATTACTCCGTCGAGGATACCGTCCACGTCCACGATCTGCAGGCCACGATTCTGCATTTGTTGGGCCTCGACCACGAGCGGCTGACGTACCGCTTTCAAGGTCGCGATTTCCGCCTGACCGACGTCGCCGGCCACGTCGTCGAAAAGCTGCTGGCGTAGGTGGTACGTTGTCGAATGTGTGCCATTGCTTGCTCGCAAGCAATGTACTTTTCCGCTCACACTCGATTGGGTGGCACCGGTAGCTGTGCTACCGGTGCGGCGCAGCCGCAAGAAGTTTTCATTCGGCCAACGGTTGGTCCCCAGCGGCTTCTGTCGAGAATCGACACCAAAGCTGGAGGGCAATCCGAAGACACACGGTTTTGCTGCAACCTCTTACCGACTTCGTCGGCCCTGGTAGCAATAGCTACCAGGGCTACCCAGTCTTGTTTGCGATTCAAAACTCACCCACTCGTTCACCGCCGTTGCGTGTGATCAACGCATGAAACGTCCTGCGATCGATGTCATGCGGTAACTCCACCACGCGGCCATCGATACTCAATACATGTAAGCACCCTTTGTGATTCGCGCGATCGCTCTGGTTTGCAATGCGAAGATCCAGCAGAATCTCCGCTTCAGTCACATCGTCGGGCTGCATCCAGTGGATTGAATGCCCTCTCGTTTCAATCACAACGATGGTCTTAGACCGATCAGTAACGTCTTCCTTGCTGAGGGAACGGTCCTTGTAAAACAGGCCGTCTGGTACCGTGATCGCTGCATAGTTTGTCATGGTTTGAATGTGCGGCGGTTCGCGACCATTCTCCAGATGATCATGCACGTAACTGAGGCAGCGATAAATTGAGGGTATCTTTTCAGCCAGTTTCGAATTGTTCGGGCCATCCCAAGGCTCATCGAAACTGTATTGCTCGAACAACTCGCCTTGATCGAGGAACGGTAACAGCAATACCCGCCAGCTGTGTGCCGGCTTCCCTTCGTCGTCCGTAAGATACGCGGGGGGATACATCCCGTGCTCGTCATGGTAGTTGTAGAGAGCCAACCCAATTTGCTTCAGGTTGTTCTTACAATAGGTACGTGTGGTGGCAATACCAGACGGGATATTGGACAACCTATTGATCTCAAAGATGGAGTACATAGCCGCCGCAACGACCACGCCTACGATAATCGTGTAAATCTTTTTCATAGGACTCAGCCGACTGTCAAAAATCCCTCACCGGGTCACCACCGCTGCGAGTGATCAACTTGTGAAAGAGTTCGCGATCGATATTTGGTTGAATGAGTTTCACACTGCCGTCACCGAACAGGACCTGCGAATCACTGCCCTCATCTCCATGTCTTGTCCCAGGCAATCCACGCAGATCAAACAGAAACTCTGGCTCGGTGACATCCTCGGGCTGCATCCAATGCACTGCATGGGCATGTACCTCGACCACCATAATCGTATGTGAGAAACCATCGGTCGCGTCCGAGTTTGAAACCGATCGAGCTCCATCAAACAGCCCCTCCGGATCATTGATTGCCACATAGTTCGTCAACTGCCCGATCTCGGTAGCAGCGATTTCATGGTCCTCGTGATTACGCACAAAGCTCGGACAACGATACGTTTCCGGGATCTGTTTCGCTAACTCCGAGTTGTTCGGCCCGTTCCAAGGCTCATCAAACCGGTATTGCTCGTACAGCGCCAGCGACTCTTCGTCGAGATACGGCAAGATCAACACCCGCCAACTGTGGGCCGGTCGGCCATCATCATCGAGGACACAAGCAGGCGGCAGCGTTCCATATTCATCATGGTAACTGAGAATTGCTAATGCGATCTGTTGGAGATTGTTCTTGCATTGTGTGCGCCAGATTAGTTCGGGCGGGTTGGCGAGCGGTGGAAAGATCGCGTCGAATACCAGGTACGCCAAGAGCATTAACCCACCAATGATGCCGGCCTTTTGTAGCAAGTCGCCGTTGCGTTGCGTCATGGGCTACTCCGGATCTGCCACGTCGACGTGAAATCGAGTCACGTCACCTGGACGCAAGATGAGATGCCGCTACGATTTCTCACGCGAAAACGCTAAGCCGCGAACGCGAACAATCAATGCGTATTACGATCCAACGCCAAATTGATGTTTTAAGAGTTGCTGATCAATCTACGACGTAATGCCAAGTTTCGTTGGTGAATAATTCTTAAGCCGCCTTGGCTACGCACTGGATTCCGGCCTGCGCCGGAATGACGGAATTATTCTTCCATGCGTATGGCGATACCAGACAATTGGCCGTTGAGACTGAGTCGCGCACGCCACCTTTGCGGCTTCGCGTCAGACTTTGCTTTCCGATCGTTGCCACCGCTAGCTCTGCTACCAGGGCAAACTATTGACTCGCCAATTGGCGGCACTGGCAAAGCCGGTGGCACTCAATCGTTACCGCCCGACTCGCTTAACTGGCGGCTTGGGGCGCGGCTCATCAGGTACGCGAACAAATCCCGTACTTGCTGGTCGTTCAGCTTTTGCATTAAGCCCTCCGGCATCAGCGAAGTCGATAGAGCCTGCAACGTGTCGATGTCGTCGCGGTTGATCAGCGTGGCTTCGTTATTAGCCGCCCGCAATGTGACAGTTCGCGTATCCTGCTTGTCG
>JANQRQ010000251.1 GCA_028284485.1 Planctomycetaceae bacterium
TTCGTCCCATGTGAAGGACATTGGTCCCTTCAAACTTCCCTGTGGTTTCCCGTCGAGGTACAGCGTTGCCTCGGCCGCTGGTCCATTAATGCCGGAAAACGTGCAAACAACGTGAGTCCACGCATCGTCGGAAAATGGTGGCTTTTCAACGACAATCGTCGGGCGCTTTTCGGCTGGGAAATCATTCCAAGGAATGTTGTTTGGGTTCCAATGTTCAATGTCCGAAAACACGCCATGACGGAAATGGCGTGGCGAATCGTCCTTTGTGAAATCGACCCAAAAGGCGGCATCGTTGAAGCGGGTCGCGGTAATCTGCACGGGGTCTGCGAAGCCCGGCTTCAGATTCTTATCGGGATTACCGCGCAGCCAAAACGAAACCGTTCCAGACCAGTTGCTCTTGCGGTAGCCCATATTGTGCTCGGCTCGAAAATAGATCGCTTGATTCGACCTATCGGTAAAGCGAAGTGCGTCTCCGAATTTTCCGGCGCCCGGTACGATCTCAACGTCTTTCCGCTTGTTGCCAACTGAGCCGTTAAATCGCTGACCGGCCGGGGATGTGTACATCCGGCCGTCTCCAGTGGATACTCTGGCGTGGATCGTTTCGTCGAACGGCGCGTGGAATAGCAAAGCCTTCAAAAGATCGTCTGCCTTTGAAGACGAACCGGCACCAACCAATAGGAGCAGGACGAAGGTTGCCATTCGCAGCGCGTGATTCACCGTCGATCGAAGATCATGGCTGGGTTTACGTCTCGCAGGCAGAACGCGGCTTAAATCTGAAATTGCTTGCATGGTTGATTTCCTCAAGATGATTCCTGCTGCTGATTTCGAACGCGACGAAAGTCGTCAGAAAGTGACGATTGATGCAGTATCAGGGTAACCGATCGGTGCGGTTCGTGCAGTCGATTGCTGGTCGAATCTTCCGGCCCGCACGGAAACGACGGCTCTGACGTGGTTTGCTGGTTGAACCTGGGTCGCAAGCTCGTCGCGACTGGGACACTTTGCGAAGATTTTCTTGATAAATTGCCGCGACGATCGTACGCTTTGAAAAGATGTCATCCCAATCCCGATTGTGCATGCGATTGAACTTCGATGACCAGTGTCAGCATCACGCGGTTGCCATCGGATCCTGTGACACTTGCGACGTAACACAAAATCAAGCCATTTCTGGCATATTCGTTGTGGAAACGGTCGGTGTATCCCATTCGGGGAAAGCATGTTTCGCACGCCGGGGCCGTTCCGATCACATGATGTAACGGTGTTGCGTTAGATCTTGGAGATAAGTCACCTCTTCGTCCACTCCGTATTCTCAAGGAGATTTGTGATGAAACGTAACCGCAGGGAGTTTCTCGAGCACGTCGGCACTGGGATGATCGTGACCGGAATTGGTGCCGGTTTCGCAGGAGACATTGGAATCTCCACCGTATTTGCCGGCGAAGGGGAAAACACGCTGGACTTCGGAGACCTGCGACCACTTGTCGGACTCATTCAAGAGACCCCGCCCGACAAACTGCAGCCCAAGCTGGTTAAAAAACTGCAAGACGGCAAAACCGATTTGAGGCAACTCATCGCAGCAGCGGCCCTGGCCAATGCCGAAACTTTTGGCGGGCAGGATTACGTCGGTTACCACACCGAGATGGCGTTGATTCCGGCGTTACAAATGTCGGCAGAATTGCCTTCAGAGCGACAACCACTGCCTGTCCTCAAGGTCATGTATCGCAATGCGGGCCGCATTCAAGAAAGCGGGCGTTCGAAGAAGAAGGCACTGCGGCCGGTTGCTCCGGCTGATTTGGCGGGAAAATCGCCGAATGGTAATCTTATTCGGAAAGCGACGCGCGGCGAAAACATCAACCAGGGGGAACGAATCCTCGCTGCTAGTGTCGAAAAGTCGCGCAAAGCGGCGTTCAATCATGTCATGTGGGCCGTTCAGGACGCCGCGAACGTGCACCGGTTCGTGCTCGCCTACCGGTCTTGGGGATTAATCGACATCGTTGGTGCCGAGCACGCCCACACGATGCTGCGGCAATGCGTCCGGTATTGTGTGGACGAAGAAAAGCATGTTCACGATTCGCCAATCCGCAAACATTTGGCCAAGTGCCTCGATCAGTACCAGCTCCTCGACCGCAAGTTGGGCGACCAGCGAGCGGAAGATGGCTGGCTTGAAGAATTCTCGCAGTTCATGGTCAATAACAGTGCTGAGCGATCGATGGACGCGATCGCTGGAGCGCTGGCAGAAGGGATTTCTCCCGATTCCATCGGCGAAGCCTTGTCAATGGCTGCCAATAAACTTGTGCTGACCCAAGGGAGGCTCAGCAATGGTAGCTGGAGAGCGCACGGTGCAACCGCGGGTGTTCACGGTTCGGATGCGGTCAACGCGTGGAGAAATATGATCAAGGTGGTCAGCCCGCGCAATGTCATGACCGGATTGCTGGTCAGCGGATATCACGTTGGCAAGTCGAAGAACCACGAGAAGGTCGAATTCTATCCGCACGCAGAACATCTGGCGGAAATCAAAACGACCGATCCGAAATCGCTATTGGCCGAGGCGGAAAATGCCATCCGCGAGAACGACCAAGGCCGCGCAGCGGCAGCCATTCAGCTTTACGGCGACGCTGGGCATTCACCCCGGCCTGTGTTCGACCTGATGTTGCAGTACGCTGTCAGTGAAGATGGTCGGTTGCATGCCGAAAAGTACTATCAAACGGTTACCGAGGAATTTGCCACGACCCGACCAGCATTTCGCTGGCGACAATTGGTGGCATTGGCTCGCGTGACGGCCAGTGCTTACGGTTTCGATGTTAAGGACCGGACGGGCCATCGCGCCCCCGGTTATGAGCAAGCCTGTCATGCGTTGAGCGTTGAAGCCTAGTTTCGACGCGTCTGCATAGAATTGGATCCCGGCGGCGGCAATTCCTGATTAGGGGGTTGTCGCCGCTTTTCGTTGGTCACGTGATAGCTCGTCGGAAGCTGCAGAAGTGCACACGCAATTGTTTCGCATCTTTCGTGGGAATCGAGTATGTTGACTTTCGTGTCACTCTCTGATCGGGGGCCGCCAGATTCTGTCTTGCAGAAGTTTTTTGGGTGATTCTTGAATGCGATATCTATTGAGCACGGTATGCGCCATCACGGCACTCGTCGGCGCAGCATCTGCTGACGATCAAAAGCAGCCTTATAACGTCCTATTCATCGTTTCGGACGATCTGACTGCACGATTGGGTTGTTACGGCGATCCTGTAGTTCGATCTCCCAACATCGATCGACTGGCAGACTCGGGTGTACGGTTTGAGCATGCGTACTGCCAGTACCCGCTTTGCAATCCAAGTCGCGCTTCGTTTATGACGGGGCGCCGGCCCGCAACGACCGACGTCACAGAAAACAGCACGCATTTCCGGGAAGCGTTGCCCGATGCGGTCACACTCCCTCAATTGTTTCAACAGCATGAATACTTCGTAGCGCGGACAGGGAAGATTTTTCACTACGGCGTGCCGTCGCAAATCGGAACCAGCGGTTTCGACGATCCACCTTCTTGGCAGCAGGTGATCAATCCCAAGGGGCGGGACCGCATGGAACAACATCTGTGCATCAACTTCACGCCGAACTTCAGCCTGGGAATCGCATTGGCGTATCTGGAAGCAGAAGGAGACGATTCCGAGCAAACCGATGCGATGGTTGCTTCCGCCGCAATCGAGCTGATGGAACAGCATGCGGACGAGCCGTTCTTTATTGGAGCGGGATTCTTTCGACCGCATGTTCCCAGCATTGCGCCCAAATCTTACTTCGAATCGTATTCGGTGGACGAGGTTCAGTTACCAGAAACGCCTCCCCAAGGGCTTCCGGCTGTGCCAGCGCCGGCGTTTGATGTGCATCCGGCTAACTATGGTGTCACTCCGAAGAACTTGCAGACCTTCACCCGCGCGTACATTGCCACAATCACATTCATGGACGCTCAGGTTGGCCGACTGCTGGATGCGTTGGATCGGCTGAACTTACGGGAGCGAACGATCGTCGTCTTTTTCTCCGACCACGGCTGGCTACTCGGTGAGCACGGCGGACAATGGCAGAAGCGGAGCCTGTTTGAAGAGTCGGCACGCGTGCCGTTGATTATCTCCGTCCCTGGTGCCGGGGGTAACGGCCAAACGTGCCTGCGAACGGTCGAATTGATCGATCTCTTTCCGACGTTGGCGGACTTGTGCGGGTTGACGCCACCGGAAGGCTTGGAAGGTGCCAGCGTCAAAGCGTTACTTGAGGATCCGCAGAGTCCTTGGGACAAACCGGCCATTACCGACGTTGTTCGGCGTAAGGACCGCAGTAAGAAAGAGGGCATTCCAGGACGTTCCTTGCGCACCGAGCGATATCGATACAGCGAGTGGGATGGGGGAGCCCAGGGCATCGAACTGTACGACCACCAAACCGACCCGCGCGAATGGCGGAACTTAGCCGACGATCCTGCCTATCAGCCGACGATTCAACGACTCAGCCGGATGCTTCGATAGACGTTGGCTCGGTTGGAGATCGATGTCGCAATGAGGTAACTGGCAAGTCACAAACGGCCATCTGAAACGTGTTAACAATATCCCTATCGAATTCGAGCGAGAACGATGATTAAAGCGAGCTTTCCAATCCTTTGTCTGCTCACGGTGTGCGCGGCTCCTGCAATTCTCTTCGCAGAACCGCCGAACGTCGTTGTGATTTTGACCGACGATCAAGGTTGGGGCGATTTGAGCGTCCATGGCAACACGAATATCGCGACGCCGCACATCGACTCGCTGGCTCGTGATGGCGCGACAGTGGATCACTTTTACGTTTGCCAGGTGTGCGCACCGACCCGCGCCGAGTTTCTCACCGGCCGCTACTATCCGCGGACCGGTGTCAGCGGAGTATCACGTGGTGAAGGGCGGATGAACGCTGACGAAACGACGATTGCCGATTTGTTTAAGGCCGCCGGCTATGCGACCGGCGCGTTCGGCAAATGGCACAACGGAACGCAGCCTCCGCTGCACCCAAACAATCGGGGATTCGACGAGTTTTACGGTTTTACTTCAGGCCATTGGGGTCATTATTTCAGTCCGCCCCTCGACCACAATGGCGAACGAGTTCGCGGCGAAGGATATGTCATCGACGATTTTACAAATCACGCCATCGACTTTATCGAAGCCAAAAAAGCCCAACCATTCTTCTGCTACATTCCGTTTAACACACCTCATTCCCCGATGATGATTTCCGATGAGTTTTACGCCAAGTTTGAAGGCCAGGACTTGGGGATGCATCATCGCGACCCCGAGCGAGAAGATATCATGATGACCCGCGCGGCGCTCGCCATGTGTGAAAACATCGACTGGAACGTTGGGCGGATTCTCGAAAAGTTGGATCAATTGGAACTGGCTGAGAATACGATTGTGATCTACTTCTCAGACAATGGCCCGAATTCGTACCGTTGGAACGGTGGCTTGAAAGGGCGCAAGGGGGCGATCGACGAAGGGGGACTGCGTTCGCCATTCTTTATCAGGTGGCCGGCGCGCATTGCTGCCGGTTCGCGAGTCTCGCAGGTGTTGGGCGCGATCGATCTGTTGCCGACTTTGACCGAGTTTGCAGAAATCGGCCAACGCGGTGGCAAGCCGCTCGATGGCGTCAGTTTTGGGTCGCTTCTGTTTGGCGACGACAAGGATTGGAAGCCACGATCACTCTTCGCGGTCAAGAACAACCAGGTCAGCGTGCGCACTCAGAGATTCCGATTGGATTCCGCCGGCCATTTGTTTGACATCACCGCCGATGCCGGTCAATACCACGACGTCGCAGGTGAACATCCAGAACTGACCGCGAAGCTGAAACGACAAGCACAACAGCACGCACAAGAAATGCAAAGCCATTTTCAAGCAAACGCCGATCGGCCGTTTACTGTCGGGTACGGTCCGTCGACCTCGTTGATGGCCCGTGACGGTGTGCCACACGGCGGTATCGAACGCAGCTCGACAGCCCCCAACAATTCGTTCTTCGTTAACTGGAAGAACGTTGATGATTCCATTACCTGGGATATCGATGTTGGGCAAACCGGCGAATACGAAGCGGTCGTCTACTACACGTGTGCCGCCGGCGATGAAGGGGTCACGGTTCAACTTGGCGTGGATGGAGCCGATGCAACACAGGGCATCGTCACCGAAGTTTTCGATCCACCTTTGTACGAAAAGCCGAAGGAACGGGTCACCAAGTCGCATTACTTCGTCAAGGATTTCAATCCGCTTGCGTTAGGGACTCTCCGCTTGAAGAAAGGCAGAGGGACGCTCCGCCTGGGAGCGTCTGACATCGTCGGCCAAGAAGTGATCGATGTGCATTCGGTGGTGCTGAATCTACGTTAAACGGTGCGAATTGCGACGTGCTTAGTTCTGCAACAAATAACAGCCAACGCATTCGCAGTGTCGATGTTGTCCGCGGATTCGTTATGGCGGTGATGGTGCTCGACCATGTCCGCGATTATTTTTCCAGTCCACATTGGGATCCGACGGACGTCAGTCAGGCAGGTGTTCCACTTTTCTTCACGCGCTGGATCACGCACATCTGCGCTCCGACTTTTGTGTTCTTGGCGGGGACGTCTGCGTATCTTCAGCGGGAACGGCTGGCATTGTCGCCTTCGGGTTTTGCCAAATATCTAATTGTTCGGGGCGTGTGCCTGATCATCCTCGACATTGTTTTCCTTCCCGTATTGTGGTGGTTCAACTTCGATTACAGCCTGCTTCCATTAGGTGTGCTTTGGGCGATTGGGTGGTCATTTATTGCATTGGCGGTCATCGGGGCATGTGATCGCATGTGGTTGGTGGCGGCCTTCGGAGCTGCGATTGTCTGCGCGCATAACGCCGCCGATGGGGTTCGGTTTGCCGAAGGGAGTTTGCAGGGTGCATTGTGGTGCGTCTTGCATGTGCAAACCGTCTTGCCGGCAACTCTTCTTGGCAAACAAGTATTCATCATCACGGCTTATCCTGTGCTGCCTTGGGTCGGTGTGATACTGGTGGGATATACTTTCGGGCCGGTGATGCTGTTTGATTCCAATCGTCGCAGATCGATACTGCTGAGGTGCGGCATTATCTTTATCGTCTGCTTTGTAGCGCTCCGTAGCTTAAACAGCTACGGCGACCCACAGCCGTGGGAAACTCAGATGAACCGAATCGCGACAGTCCTGTCGTTCCTCAACTGCACAAAGTACCCGCCGTCATTGAGTTTTCTGTTGATGACGCTGGGGCCCATGCTCATCTTGCTGGCGACTACCCGGGATGAGAAAAATCCGACTACAGATTGGTTGACGGCCTTGGGACGAACTCCCTTATTCTTTTATCTGGTACACATTGCCGTCGTACACGGAGTTGCGATCGCGTTCTCTCTGGTGCGATACGGACGAGCAGACTGGTGGTTCCGCAATCCGCCGTTTGAAGGCATGCCGGACGACTACGGATGGGGCATTGGTGTGTGGTATGCCGTTTCGGCCACTGTCGTTGCGGGGCTGGTGCCGATCTGTGGATACTACCGACGAATCAAAGCCGGTCGGTGATCGATTCGGCTGCGGACTCTCAACGTGTCGGGCCGCGTTTCGCTGGCAGGAATCGATCAACGTCTTGGGCGTTGATCTGGTTTCGCCGCAGGATGCCGGGCCAAGATTTCAGCGAGTTCTGCGATAGTTTCCGGCTGATCCCGGGCGAGGTTCTTCATTTCCAGGGGATCGTTCTTGTAGTCGTACAGTTCGTATTCAGGCGACGCATTCGGATTGCCCAACGGTTTCCATTCGACGAGTCGATATTGTTTGGTGCGAATCGCGCGCCCCATATGCCCACCCTTGGGGAAGCAGTGATAAGCATGATCGCTGACCTGCGGGACCGTTTGTTTTAGGACCGGGACCAAACTTTCCCCATCAATCGGTTGAGGACCGCTTGGTATGGGTAATCCGGCGAGCTCGGCAACCGTGGGATAAATATCAACGGTTTCTACGAGCGCGTCAGAAGAACTTCCCGGTGATGTCACCCCCGGGGCGGACATGATAATCGGGATTCGATTGGCCTGCTCGTAGTTGGTGTGTTTCGTCCAGGTTCCATGATCGCCGAGATGATATCCGTGGTCGCCCCACAAGACGATGATGGTGTTGTCTCCTAATTCGAGGCGGTCGACTTCATCGAGAACGCGACCAACCTGCGAATCCATATAGCTGAGGGCGGCGTAGTAACCCTGGATGAGTGTGCGCGTCAGTGTTTCGTCGAGCGGAGGCTCCTCGGGGACCGGTTTGTATTGGTTTAATTCTCCAATTGTCTTGCCGGCGTAGCGGGGCGCGCCTGCGGGTGGCTCTGTGTATTCCGCCAATGGCATCGCGCTGGGATCGTAAAGGTCCCAATATTTTTCCGGGGCGCAAAACGGCAGGTGGGGTTTGGTGAATCCCAACGCCAGGAAGAATGGCTCACCCGATTCTGCGTACGACTGCAGCCGCTTGATTCCTTCGGTGGCAATCCGGCCATCGGCGTAGGCTCCATCGTCAACAGCGGCTTTCTCCCAGGCGGCACCGCGTGGCAGGCCCCGGGCACTTTGGTTGCTGAAGAGTGCCTCTTCGCGCGTCAATTGGCCGTTCGTGCTTTCGGGCAATACGTAATCAATGACCTTGTCTGGTTGGAAGGGGACACTCCAGGAATGTTCGTCATTTTTGTTGCCATGACCAATATGAAACACTTTGCCGATTCCGGCAGAGTGGTAACCGTGCTGTTTGAAATATTGCGGCATGGTGACGGCGTCGGGGACTGCGTTTCGGAAGTGGAGGCCGAGACTATAGACCCCAATCGATGTCGAGCGCGAGCCAATGAGCAGATTGTTCCGCGATGGGGCGCATACCGCCTGATTGCAGTACGCCATGTCGAAACGCATTCCCGAGGCGGCGAGCCGATCGAGGTTCGGCGAGTGGACCCACTCTTCGCCGTAGGCGCCGAACGACGGTTTCAGATCGTCAACGAGAATCAGTAGGACATTCGTGCGTTTGCTGTCTTGAGCTTCGACGGTTGTCAGCGGTAGGGCAATCCCCCCCCAAAGGAGAGCTGCTACCAATGCTGCAGTTCTTTTCATGTGTCGTCTCGTTGTTGCGAAGAATTGTTGTAAACAACACCATACCAGGGGCGCGTTACCGTGTCGAAAAGGTGAAAGTCGTCGTCGTACGATACGCGTCGCCCGGCTTCAATATCGTGGACGGGAAACTTGGTTGGTTGGGGCTATCGGGGTAGTGCTGTGTCTCCAGACAGAATCCGCCACGATGTATGTACGGCCGGCCTGACTTTCCCGTTAGGCGGCCATCCAGAAAGTTCCCACAATAAAATTGCACGCCAGGTTCGGTCGTGCGGATTTCGAGCACGCGGCCTGATGTCGGCTCATACACTTGAGCAGCGATTGCTAGGCGGTCCGAGTCCCTATTCTGATTGAGGACGAAGTTATGATCGTACCCCAGCCCGAACTCCAACTGTTGGTGATCTCCCCCAATGTCGCGACCGATTGGCTTGGCGGTCGTGAAATCAAACGGCGTGCCGGCCACCGCTGCAATCTCGCCGGTCGGAATCAAACCGGAATCAACGGGAGTGAAGCTGTCGGCATTGATCATCAACTCATGATCGAGAATGGTCCCTTGGCCTTCCCCCTTTAAGTTGAAATACGTGTGCTGCGTCAGGTTGACTGGCGTCGCCTTATCGGTCGTTGAGTGATAGTCGACGATTAGTTGATTGCTGTCGGCCAATTTATAGGTCACCTTCACCTGTAGATTTCCTGGATAGCCTTCCTCAAGGTCTTTGGCGTGGTAGCTCAATTCCAGGCCGGTCCAGCCGTTTCCATCGACCGGCTTTGCGTCCCACACAACCTTGTCGAAGCCGATCACCCCGCCATGCAGGTGGTTTTCTCCATTGTTAACCGCAAGGGTGTATTCCGTACCGTCGATCGAAAAACGGCCCTTGGCGATGCGATTGCCATATCGACCGACGATCGCACCAAAGTATGGCTTGTCGACTGCGTTCATGTAGTCTTCAACACGATCGTAACCGAGCGCGATATCCGCCAGGTTTCCGTCGCGATCGGGCACCATGATCGAGGTGATAATCGCGCCATAATTGGTCACTTTGACCGTCATGTTCGAGCGGTTGGTCAATGTGTAGAGCTGAATGCTGTCAAAATCGTCGACTTTGACTTCAGCATGGACAGCGGTTTCGGTTCCCCAGCAAACGCCGATCGTAAGTGCCAAGGCGATGGCGAATCGATGAATCACTGCGGCATTCACGATCAGGTGTTCGATGCTTGAGAATAATTGGCGATCAGGAGCGAATCGCATCAGCATGTTCTGCATTTCTATTGTCCATCACAGTTGTTACGAAGCCGATTCGAGTACCGAAAAGTCAGCAAAGGTTACATATATCAATAGGACCATCACAATGAGCGCCCAGCCCGCTTGTTTGGCGTATTCCCAAGGCGTCATATCGACCGCGCCGACATCCTCTTGTACGAACTCGGTTTCGCGCGGCCGAACTTCGCCAATCACAAGCATCAAGATGACAAGCCAACTGAAGACGATTCCCAGGAAATGGAAATCGTGGAGAGAGGCCACAATCGTGTCGAACGGCGGAATAAAATAGCCAATAGCGATGATCGAAAACCCGGCAATCAGAGCCATTTTCGCGGCGTATGCGGGAACACGTTTGGAAAGCATTCCGACCAACACGACGGCAAAAATGGGGATGAAGTACATCCCGTTCATCTTCTGCAGGTAACCGAAAATGCTGGTGGTTTGCGCCAACAGCGGTGCAATACACATGGCGATCACGGCAACCGTCCAACCGAAGATCTTTCCCGAACGCACCACTTCGTGCTCGGTCGCCTCGGGGTTGATGACGTTTTTGTAAAGTCCCAGGCTAAACAGCGTACAGGAACTGTTGAGTGCGGAATTGAAGCTGGAAAGAATGGCACCGATCATCGCGGCTGCGAAAAAACCAGTCAGTGGCCCGGGCAACACTTTGTTCACCAGCAATCCATACGCTTGGTCGGCCTTAATGTCGTCGCCGGCGAATACGCTGTAGGCGATCATGCCCGGGATAACCAAATAAAGCGGCCCAAGTAGTTTCAGCGCTCCGGTCAACAGCACGCCCTTTTGGCCTTCCGCCAGACTGCTCGCGCCGAACGTTCGTTGAATAATCTGCTGGTTCGTCGTCCAGTAGAATAGGTTCAACAGAAAGATTCCGGAAAAGATCGTCCCGAACGGCACCGACGATTGCAATCCTCCGACCGAATTGAAGCGTTCCCTCTGTTCAGCAAATAGCTTGTCGACACCGCCGGAAAACCCGGCATCGCCGCCGAATTGAGAAAGCGCAAATACCGTAATGAGGAATCCGCCGACAAGCAGGCCCACTCCATTGATGGTATCGGAGACGGCCACGGTTCGCAGTCCGCCAAACAGGGCGTAAATCGAGCCGATAATGCCGACCGCCCAAACGATCAACCACAACGCAAAAGTTCCCCTTTCAACACCAGCCGATTCCGGTAGGTTACCCAGCATCGCAGGAACATCGAGGATTCCCACCATGCCGGTCGCACCTGTGTAAAGAATGATCGGTAACAGAATTCCCACGTAGGCGACCAAAAAAATGAGATTCGTAATCACCTGCGTCTGATGGTCAAAGCGAATTTCCAGGTATTCGGGAACGGTGGCGACGCCGCTTTTAAGAAATCGGGGCAGAAAGAACCAGGCCATAAACACCAGCGCGATCACGCAGACGACTTCCCAAACCATCACGCAGAGTCCGTCGGTGAAGGCAGCGCCATTCAGGCCGACCATTTGCTCGGTCGACAGGTTCGTAAGCAGTAGCGAACCGGCGATCAACGGGAATGTCAGCGAGCGACCTGCCAGAAAGTACCCTTGGCTGCTGTCATGATCGTCCTTGTGCGTGATCCACCAAGTCAGCAGCCCGACAAGTCCCGTAAAGAACAGAAAGGAAACAATCGTAATCGTGATATTGTCCACCGAAGCCTCGTTTTGTCCTTAATTGATCATCCTAAATGCCGAGATTGATGCACATTCACCGATTCGTAGAAGGCAACTTCCGATCGGTCCCCCTTTGGAACGGTCGCATGCGGGTTTGGATTGAGATTCTGAGTCGATTGAATTGGGAGCGTGTCTGCTCGAATACTGTCTCCGATTGAGCCAGCATAACGTGAAAATTGGCATAACTCACGGCTGATGGCGCCAAAATCGAAGGCCCGTTCCATTCCATAACTTCAACAAAGTAGGGCTCCGCACGGCGAAAGCCCGCAACCGCCACGGATTGAGCGGGGAGTCGAGCAGAGATTCGCTGCTGTCGCATGGCAACTATCAACTTCGAGTATGAGCGACTGCGACAAAGCAGGCAATGAGAAGAGGCGTCTGCCAATTGAGAAGTGTTGTCAGCCGAATCAAGGCGGAAATCTGGCAAATCGGCGTCAAGCACTCGACACAGAAGCGATACGCTTTTTGACGCGGTCTTTCGGGCACGTCTACAATGAGCGATCGTGTCAAGTACCGATAACGCGATATGGTTGGGTTGCCATTTGGCATACCAGACCAACGCTTTTTGTTGATAGCCGGACGACGAAATGTTCAAACCAGATCTTTTGCAATCTCCATTTCGAGCGATCGCCACGTCACACAAGGGACTGGCGCTGTTTTTCCTCGCGGCGCTAATGCAGATCGTTCCGCGCGCAGACGCGCAAGAGTGGACGCAATTCGAAATGAATCGCCAGGATGCAGAAGGTCGCTTCTTGTGGACAACCGCGGAGAATTGGAATCGGGGATTTCCAAACGCCGGTCTGTCGGTCGAGATCGGCGACGATCATTCGAAGCAGGCGCTGCATTGCGTGATTCCAACGGGATTCGAGGCGGAGTGCCAACACTTCGAACTAGCCGAGCATGGCCGAACTCAGGGAACAACGCTGCGATTGGAACAGGGCTCGCGGTT
>JANQRQ010000255.1 GCA_028284485.1 Planctomycetaceae bacterium
CGTCCATGGTGATCGTGCCTTCGACGTAGCCTAGCTCGATTTCATTTTTTGCCTTGCTCTGATCAGCATCCGATCCGCCGCATCCTGCCAAGGCGAAGACCACTACGACTGTCGAAACTATGCGATGGTATGCAATCATTGTCCTTCCTCCATATGCCAATGCAGCTCTGCAATAGACTGATTTGAATCTGAGAATTGGATCATGGCTGGTCACTGATCGAGCCCGAAATGACTGGCGGTCACAGGAAGAGATGCGAAAACGCCTTTCTGAATCGTTTGTTGAACTGACAATTCGATAGTCGGGACGCCGGTTGTTAGCTGCGATCGCCGAATTCGCCAGATGCGGATGAGTCGGTCAACCAACAAGATACGGCAAGGAACATACTCCGGCAACAATTTCCCGATAAGAATCTTGAATGAACTCGCTTGCGCTGCCAATTCCAGAACAAAATCTCTCCGATTCGGACTGTTCCTGTGGTGAACTGCCGCGGATCCACGTTTTCCACTTTAGGGCAACTCTGCGGGCCACCGTACGTTTCGACGTAAATGCGAGCGCACGAAACAAGAAACCGACAAACGACGCATCTGCTGACATTTCACAGGGTTTTCCTAATGAAGCATTCGTATCTCAGCACGGTGAATGCAACGAGACAGTCTCAATCGAACGATGCGCAAGCAAACGTGGCCGAGTATTCTCCAGTTTGTGCCTCCACGGTTCGATCGGTGTGGTCCGAAACACTCATGAGCCAACAGCGTGCAATCGCACGCCGTCGCTTGTTGTGCATTATCGGCTTGGGATTCGTGGCCATCACCATGCTATTCGCTGCTTGTGACTTCTTTCGGATTACTCACCCGACCGACCTGCGGACATACTGGCTGATGTCTCAGGAGTGTCCCCCGATCTGGAAAGAGTTCGCCTTTCGGCAAATTCGGGAGGGTGACCCGGTTGAGGATTTCCTTCATCAACATCCGCCAAGCCTCTACGACGAGTTCGGACCGTATGGTTTGTATTACTACTTTCCACCTGGTGCAGGGGACTTGGCAATGACCGGCATATCAGTCTCTGCCCGAGACGGCCGCCTCGTGAGTGCAGAAGCCCATAGTTGTACGTGGGATTTTCAGTTCTTCGGTGCAGAAGAGCCAGAAATGATGCGACAGTATGCCGAATTCCTGCGAAAACGTTATGAGAATGCTCAAGCGGGAACGGCTGCCGAATAATGCCGATGCTATGTCGAAACGCAGATGTTCGGTCAGAAATGAATCGGCATCAACGGCCGAAACAATTCATCAAAAGTGTGGCGAGATTTTGCTCGAGAACTTCGTACGAAAAGAATCGCCTGGCCAATTCGCGATTGACTTCGATCATTTCCAGGGCCAGGTCGTCGCTCGAAAGAATGTCGCGAGCGATCGTAATGGTGTCGCTGGTAATAAAGTCTTCCATTTCGACTGTGCGAAATCCTTTGGGACGAATGTCCGACTCGTATATCGCGTAGCGATTTACCAAAATCGGTTTTCCATAGTACACAGCCTCTAAGAAGGCATTGCCGAAACCTTCGATGGTCGAGGGGTATGTGACCAGGTCGGCGTGATGGAATACATCGGCAAGTGAGTATCTTTTGCGGCCGTCAGGTGCTTCGCCACGAGATGCCCCTAACCGATCTCCGCAAAATACGGTATTAACCCCGAGGATTTCCGAGTATTCGCGAATGCGAAGAGAATAGTGGTCCCCTTCATCACCCGATGCATGCGAAATGACCAGAGTTGCCGGCATCGATAATCGGTGCGTCAATTCCACCGCATGCTCGATTCCCTTCCGGGTCACGATTCGCGTTGGCTGCAGTATGAATTTGTGGTCATCGGGGATTCCCAATTCTGATCGTAAGTCATCGGCATAACCGTCCGGTTTCGAATGGTTGTTCTTGAAGTCCATTACATTCGGGATGACAGTCGCGGCAATTCCGGTACGCAGGCTTAATTGTTCAACTTGTGACGAGTTAATCACCGCATGCTGAATGGTGGGAATACGCGGCGGGAATGCGGTCATCAGGTAGTCCGGGCACGCATTTTGCCGAAATCTCGTTCGCTCCCAATAGAAATCATGATGATGAGCGATTGCTGGAATTCCCAATTCCGCCAGAAATTCTGTCATGGCTAATCCGAGCGGAATGTTTAAGGGTATGGTTAACGCATTCTCAGGAATGATCAGATCGAGCTGATAGTGATCGACAAAGTCACGTAGCGACTGCTTCAATACACCTTTGAGGTCGTTGCACTTTCGGGTGACGCGAGGAAGCCGCGTCGTACAGCCAAAACAACCCTCGTAAACTTCTCGGACCCCGGGATGAGTGAAATGGCATGACGGAACCAAGAACGACTGATCGTGCGGCGTATCCAATTCGCCGGCCATGAAGAAGCAGTGATGCCCCATACGCTCGAAAACTTCGGCCCATTTCGCGGCTTCAAGACTGACACCGTCTGGTCCGGCAAGACGGGTTGAAACAAAACCAATACGTCGAGGTACCATTGGCTAACTCATTGTTGTCAATCGCTGGTGCTGTTTTTGATTGCAGCGGTTTCTGGAAAAGTCGAGGCTCGACTTAAACAAGACAAGAAAAACTTATGGGACTTGATCGCTGCGGCAGCAGCCAACGGACCCGGAAAACAGCGAGCGCTACCCGAAGGGCTTGATTAACCATTCTGCACAAACTCAGACGCCTTGTCACGCCACGCGGTAAGCAGCAGTGGCGGATTCATCGAACTTTCTCGGGGCATCGGAACAATCGACGATGAAGCCAACGGGGTCGACCAAATTGTTCCGGTAGTGCGCGTGAGCGAGTCAAAAGTTGGCCTTAGACTCCAAATACGCGAGCAGATCGCGAATCTCCTCGATTGTCAGAGTATTGAGCAATCCTTCCGGCATCCACGAAACTGTAGAGGGCCGTTGCTGCTCGATCTGCTTTTTCGGGATTTCGATGAATGCGAAGGGATTTTGCGAATCGGTGGCCAGTTTCAAGATCTCCGATCGATAGTCACCACTTGAAACCACTCGACCAACATGGACTTTGCCATCGCTCGTCACGATGTGCAGGCCTTGATAGGTCTCGGGAATCACCGCCGACGGATCGATGATTGATGCCAGGATGTCCCTACGGCTGAATCGACGGGCCACCGAGGTGAGATCTGGGCCAATATGTGTGCCGCTACCGGCGAACCAATGACAATTAAGGCACGAAGCGGCCCGCATGACTTTTTCTCCGTTCGCGAGATCGGGCGATGTCGTCAGTTGGCCCAGCGCCCCAAATGCTTCATCGAGTTGCCACTTGCGGACAAACGGGCGGGCAGACGTTGGAGCCGGTAATGTTTCGTCGGACGTCGGATTGATTGCCCCTTCAAGTAATTCTCGCTCCTTGTCGTTCAACGTTGCGACAGCATCGTCACGAATTTGAGTAATGAACTTGGGCATTCCTGCTCCGCGTTGATAACGATCGGTCCCTCTTAAGGCGGCAAAGTAGACTCGCCGGTTATCAATCGACCAGCCGTCTCGAACCGAGCGCAGCAGGTAGAGATAGTGCATCTGCTCAGCTTGATTACTTGTCGATTCTATTCGGGGAATTGTCTTGGCAACGACATCGGGGACATGCAGCTTCACTAACAATTCGCACAACGCCATATTGACGCGAATCGCATTCGTTCGTGCGCCTTTGACTGGAAACATGTCGTTTAGTTTTTCTGCCGTTTCCGAATTCATTTCTGACGGCAACGAAGCACCCGCTTTAAGGCAATGCGAATAAGTATGCAGCGCGATTAGTTGTTGTGATCGGGATCCGTTCTCCCATGGTAGTTGATTCAATCGAACCGCGATCCGTGGTAACAGATCTTGTTGGTTTGCTCTCGCCAAAGCCATCAGCGCAGGCAATGCCGTGTCCAAATCTGCTTCACGAAGCGCGCGACCCGCATATGTTGAAACCTCGTGCCGTTCCAAGATATTACGTGCCGCGTAAGCAATCCACGGATCGGAATGCGCCAGGTACTGCCACGCAAAATCGAGGTTCCCATTGGTCGTGGAATGGACCAGCATAGACTCGAGCTCTCGTCGCAACTTTCGCGTTTGGGTGGCGAATTCCTCTCGGGCTCGCTGCTGCTGAGACGTCTCCAGCTCGGACTCCTCTGACTCTCCGATGTGCCTAACCCGATACAAAGCCGACTGAGTCTTTCGCCCACCTGTGACGAAATACATGGAACCATCGGGACCGAAATCGAGATCGGTGACGTTGAGTGGACGTCCCTTCAGAAACGTTTCAGACGTCATGAGATAGCTACTGCCGCGTGGAACACAATGGACGGCAACGATTCGACCGTAGGCCCAATCCAAAATGAACAACGCATCCCGGTACCGTCGGGGAAAACTGCTACCAACTCCAAATTTCACGGCCGTTGGCGAACCCTTCCCAATATCGAGGTTCGGGTGAGCATTGTCGGGGTGATCGGGATAGTAAGGCGGCCAAACACCAGTGACGGCCCGCCATCCGTAGTCGGCCCCAGTGACTAAATGACTCACACGTGTCGGTCGATACCAGGGTGACCCCATATCGTGTTCCGCATCGGCATCGTAGGTGAAAATATCGCCATGCTGATTGAAGTCGATACCAAACGGATTGCGCAATCCGGTTGCCAACAATTCCACATGGCCGTCTTTCGGATCGATCCGCAAGAGATGTCCCTGCATCGACTCTCGATCGGTTTGGATGGTGCTCGGCGACGGGGTGTAATCTGTCGACTGATCGGGCCTGCGCACAGAATCTCCATGGATTGCATAAACTTTGCCGTCAGGCCCTAACGCCAGGTCATTCCGACCGTGGCCCGTTCCTCCACCGGACGAATAAATGAGCTCTGGCTCTCCAAATTGGTCGTTACCGACACCGGGACATCGAAACAGCCCTTTATCCTGATTGGCATTCACGAACAGATCTTTTCCGACAAAGACCATCCCGCGGCACTCCGCTAGCGTGTCGTTGATCAATTCAGAACTTGTGACAGTTGCCCCATCGTCTGCAAGTGTCATCCTCAGCAGTCCCTTGGTCTCCTTGCCAATTAGCAGACGCCCCTGGGGATCAAACTCCATACTGATCCACGACCCTTCGTCAGGCAAAGCGGCTCGCACGAGATCAATCTCGAAACCGGGCGTCAGCAGAAACGACCCGGGATCGTTTGCGGGATCAGTCCCCAATGCCTGCCGCCACTGCTCGTAATTGTCGGTAGCGCTAATCTTTGTTGTTCGATCGTCCTCGATAAACAGTCGCCGGTCGGCCTGACCAAAACTGACCGCGGTAGTTGGCTCTTCGCGAGCTGCCATTCTCGCAGTCCAAGTCTCATCTGTGACAACCACATTTCGGCTACCATCGCTAAGAATCAGGTTGAGGCGAACTGCAAAAGCGGCCGGGCCGTCGACGCTTGTCGCATCAACACTCAATTCGTGAGCCTCCGAACTGAGAAAGCTGTCAACCGGGATTCGCAGCAACGGGTCATAAGCCTCTCGCTTCGCGATGATTTGACCGTCGATGACAACGCGGAAATCGATAGATTCGCTGACGATTTCCAAAACGGCAGACGCGATTGGCTTGTTACTGGTGAATGACTTCGAGAATCGTACATTGATATTTGGCGATCTATCATGTGAACACCAAATCCAATGCGGTCGGACTCTCGATGAAGCTGCGGCCTCGTCGGCATTGGCATTCTCTGTTGTTCCAATCGCCCAACAAAAGACGAGAGCACCCCAAACGAATAACTGTCGCATCCAACAGAACTCGTATCGGCTTAAACGAGAATGGTCTTGCCGAACAATTTCGATTGCCATCGGGCCGGCCTTCTTTTCGAAAACGTCAATCGTGCGTCGTTACCTGCGACGAATGATTGGGTTACTCAAGCAACAAGTTGTTGCGTCCGATCGCATTGGCCACACGCAGATTGGTCAACACTCATGTCGCGAAAACCCAAAGCCGGCACTTAGAATCCTGCTCTTCGGTAAAATGCCTTGCCTCAGACACTCGCTAGTACTGTCATTTAATTTGCCGAGTGAATGGCAACTCGTCAACGAGTTTCAGAGGAATTCCGATGGAATAGGTGTCGGAACGGTTGGTGCACAAATCGCTTGCCGTTTTGGACTACGATTCTCGTCCGAGCAAATCTTCGGCAATGCGTCGAATGGTTTCTTCCAGGCCTACGTCAACTAGCGATAAGCGAGACGAAGACTGAGGTGAATGATTGTGACCCCACCATTGGTGGTCAGAAACGTCGTACGCGGACTTGAAATCGCGGATGTGTTGATCAACGTGTTTTTTGGACCATTCTTGTAAGGAATGCACCGTGTCGCGTACCGTTGTCAATCTTTCTAGGAAGACTTCATGCCGATTCTCAATCCATTGTGGCAAGTCCTGGCTCTCATGACTCCACGTAAATTGAGGATTGGTTAGCGGGTCGGTCCACAGGCTAGCGTTCCAAGCTTCATCGACTAATCCGAGACTGTTTGAAGATGCGGCTTGTTGTTCCTCGTGCTGGTTACCATTCAAGTCCAAGCTCTGCTGTTCGACTCGCTCCTCGCTGAACAATGCGGTCTGAGTAGTGATTTGAGAAATGCTTTGCGACGCCACCACTGCCAGTGGCGTTTCGGCATTTGCAGAGGCAAACCCGCTGCCGGAAGCCGGCCATTTCCCAATGTGAGGTACATTCAACGACCGGTCGCCACCGACAACGAACTCGTAAATCGTATCACCCCCAGAGACTTTGTCCCATGCTCCGTTTGTTGTCGTGTCGAGGTAAAAGTAGCTGTTATTGAACAAGCCCAAGTCGTCGATATCATCGCCATTCCAGTCACCGATAATTGGCGAAGGAGAATTCTTATTGCCGCCGATATTCAAGAATCGAATCGTGTCGCCACCAGACACCTTGTCCCAAGCCCCGTTGCCGGTGGTATCGAGGTAGAACAGGAACTGGTTGTACAGCCCCAAGTCATCGACGCCGTTGCCATCCCAATCTCCCACGACTGGTCGCGGCACACTTAAGTTTCCACCAATATTCATCACCCGGATGGTGTCGCCGCCCGCGACGGTGTCCCAGGCCCCGTTGCCGGTCGTATCGAGATAGAACAAACCGTTGTTATAAAGTCCCACATCGTCGGTGTTATTGCCGTCCCAATCGCCGATGATGGGCACAGGGACACTGAGATCACCACCAATGTTCAAGAAAGAAATCGTATCGCCACCGGCGACCGTATCCCAAGATCCATTTCCGGTCGTGTCGAGGTAAAAGTAGCCATCGTTGTAAAGCCCCAAATCGTCGATTCCGTTCCCATCCCAGTCTCCCACGATCGGCGTTGCGATATTCCGAAGTACGGGCAGCGCGAAGTTAAAGATTGAATCACCGCCGGAGACTTTGTCCCACGCCCCGTTGCTGATCGTATCCAAATAGAAGAACTGCGACTGGCGGCTCACACCGATTTGGTCCACCCGCGTTAGCGTGACGGACTGGGGAGCATACGAATACCTCGTCCGTCCGCCTGCGTCCGTGATCTTTGCTAAGACCCGGTGAGTTCCCGCTGACGCAGACGAAGTGTTCAACTGAATATTGTCCATAACAACTGCGGCACCAGTTCCCGCGTTGAAAATCGTTTGGCCGACCATCGTGCCAAAACCGTTCAGCGGGTTTTCATCCTCATCGAAGTAGAAATCGATCGTTGCGCCACTGTCCACATCTTGATAATAGTAAGTCACGTCGACCGCATCGCCGACATTCGATTGAAGGTCTGCCGCGTCGACGACAAGATTCATCACGTTGGGCCAATTCGCAGCCGCCGTATTCACGGCAGTACGAACGGCGGTACCACCCAAGCTCGAGGAGACTCCATCTGCAGCTCGTGCTCCGCCAACGTCACGGCTGTAAAAATAGCCTGAACTGTCCCTCAGCGGGTGAACGCCTCCATACCAATTGTTGGGAACGTTATGATCGCCGTTATTTGCGGGCGGGTTCGTTGACTCATTAATTGTCCCAAAGTACCACAAATGAGTATCGGAATGATCAAAAGGGTATCCGGCGGTCTGAAGCGTCGCTTCGTTAAGTTGCACGTTATGGGCATTGGCCACCGGCTCACCGGTAAAATCGAACGAATTCAGCCCATCTGTTCGCCAATAGTTGTCCCAAAAATTGATCGTATTCCAGGAAGTCATCGGGGCATCGCCAAAGTTCGCAGCAACGAAGGGCGGCTCGTTAATTCCGTCAACGGGATGGGGATCAAACGTCGTCACGTGATCGACCCGAACGCCAGCTTCGCCAAGGTTCCTTGCCAATTCTCCCACAAGCGAGGCCCCACGGCTATGACCCAACAAATGGACCGGCAATTGTGCCACCGGTGTGCTCAAGCCAGGCAGAAATCCCGGTGTGACCAGTTGTGACGCCACGGCAGCAGCCACATCAACCGTGCTGCGTGTATATCCGCTACCGAAGAGACTCAACGTCCCCGCGAGAGCTGACCAGTCGAGAAGCACGACGATTTGCGGATCTTCGGTATCCGCAGCCTCAGGCGACGGGCCCGATTGCAGCGCGCTCTGCACGGAAAGTGGCCCCCCATCTTGCCCGGGGTCTGTTACGGTAACCGTATATCGAATTTGCTCGCCGGTGAAATCGGGACGCTCCATCATGGCATCAGCGATCTCCGAGACCCAACCACCGATGCCACTATTGAATCCATGCGCAATGACCGACAACCCGGAAAGCATAATGCGGTCTTCCAGGCATTCGCTTGTGTTGACTCGGCAGTTTCTGCGGCGGGACGGGCGCATCAACCATGGGCGTGAAAGTCGTCTCAGGATGTTCAGGCGAGACAACTTCAATTCCCTACTCCTTCGGCTGTATCAAGCTTTCGATCGACGAAATGGACATTTAGGCAGGTAAGGCTACGACGGCCTTGTTGTGATCGATCACAGTCGCGATCGAACGACGGGCAGCCTAAATAGACCCGAAAGCCCGAAAAACGCATTCGTATATAGCGATCTGTGGGGCTGCCCCATAGTCTTCACTCTAGCACTTTGTTCGCACGACTCTGAAGGCGCAACTGGGGTGAATTTCGTTTTTTCCAAGAAGACATCGATCTGCGCTGACAGTGTCTTAACGATTGTTCCGTGGATTCGCACGATTCGCGGCCAAGGTATGGGTCAACAGCCTGAAATTCACACGCTTCGTGGGACAATTGGGCCGTTCGTCATACGGCCTACTTGCAATAGACAACTGGGCAAACCATAGATTGATCAATCGACTTTTCCTTGCGTTTCCTTGAATCGCCACGAATTTCAACCTCGCCAAGTAATGTCGTTCCGCTGGTTTGACCAACCTCGATAGAACTTGTGACAATTGATTCTATCAGCAGCCTGAGACGCACGGTGGCAACACACCGATGAAGGGACAGCTCATGCCGAGTTATATTCGCTGGTTCAACGAGTTAACTATCGACGACGTACCGCTTGTTGGTGGAAAGAATGCGTCACTCGGTGAGTTGCGGCGTGCACTTCAACCTCAAGGTGTCAACCTAGCCGACGGATTTGCCGTCACAGCTGAAGCCTACCGATATTTTCTGAACGAGACTGGTACCGACGCGCAGGTCCAATCGATTCTCGAAAGCCTCGATACGCACGACGTTGCGAATTTGCAAAAACATGGGCGGCAAGTGCGTCAAGCGATTCTCGCTGCGGAATTACCTCAAAACCTGCAGCAGGAAATCGTTGATGCATACGCGCAGCTTAGCGGCGAGCTTGAACATATCGACGTGGCAGTCCGCAGCAGCGCGACCGCCGAAGACTTGCCCGACGCCAGCTTCGCCGGACAACAGGAAACGTATCTCAACGTGCAAGGGGCTCCTGCACTCATCGAGACTTGCCGCAAGTGTTTTGCGTCGTTGTTTACCGATCGCGCCATCTCATATCGCGAAGACAAAGGCTTCGATCATTTTCAAGTCGCCTTGTCCATTGGCGTGCAGCAAATGGTTCGTTCCGATTTGGCAACTTCAGGCGTCATGTTTTCGATCGATACGGAAACCGGATTCCGCGACGTGGTGCTTATCAACGCTGCTTACGGACTCGGCGAGAACGTTGTCCAAGGTTCGGTGAATCCTGACGAGTACTACGTCTTTAAGCCAACGCTCCAGGAAGGTTTTCGGCCCATTCTGCAAAAGACCCTGGGGAGTAAGGAATTCAAGTTGGTCTACGACGCCGGTGGCGGAAAAATGGTCAAGAATGTGCCCGTGCCCACCGATGATCGTTCGCGATTTGCGATCGATGACGATGAAATTCTGATGTTGGCAAGATGGGCCTGCCTCATCGAGGAACACTACAGCCAGCGGCGAGAGCAGTTCACGCCCATGGATATGGAGTGGGCAAAAGATGGCCTAACCGGCGAACTCTACATTCTGCAAGCACGGCCTGAAACCGTCCAATCGCAAAAGCAACAGGACGTGCTCGAAGTATTTCAATTGAAGGAACACGGACCCGTCCTGACCACCGGCCGCAGCGTCGGTGAAAAGATCGGACAAGGCCCGGTTCGCGTGATCAAGAATGTCCACCACCTGGAAGAGGTACGTGAGGGCGACGTCCTCGTCACCGACAAAACCGATCCCGACTGGGAACCAACGATGAAGAAAGCGGCGGCCATCGTCACGAATCGTGGCGGTCGCACTTGCCACGCAGCCATCGTCAGCCGCGAGCTGGGCCTTCCCGCCATCGTCGGAACCAACGATGGCACCGAAACCCTCCAGAGCGGCCAAATTGTCACCGTTTCGTGTGCCGAAGGCGAAACCGGCAAGGTCTATGAAGGGCATCTCGAATTTGAAGTACGGCGAATCGATCTGGAAGAAATGGAGCGCCCGAGAACCAAAGTGATGATGAACGTCGGAAATCCCGAAGAGGCCCTCCGCCTTTCGGTTTACCCTAACGACGGAGTGGGACTGGCTCGTGAAGAGTTCATCATCACAACGTTCGTGAAGATTCACCCCTTGGCATTACTCGATTACAACGAACTCGACGACGCCCAAACAAAATCGGAAATTGACAGGCTAACCGCAGGTTACGACGACAAACCGCAGTTCTATATCGACAAACTCGCGGAAGGAGTCGCGATGATTGCGGCAGCATTCTATCCGAAGGACGTCATTGTGCGCCTCAGTGATTTCAAAACAAATGAATATGCCAATCTGGTCGGCGGGAAACCGTACGAACCGATCGAAGAAAACCCCATGATCGGATTTCGTGGTGCTTCGCGATACTACAACTCGCGATACCAACGTGGCTTTGCGCTCGAATGCAACGCGATGAAAAAAGTCCGCGACGAAATGGGACTCACCAATCTCAAGCTCATGGTTCCATTCTGCAGAACGGTCGAAGAGGGAACAAAAGTCGTCGACCTCATGGCGAACCATGGACTGCACCGCGGGCAGAACGGGCTCGAAATCTACGTGATGTGCGAAATCCCCAGTAATGTGATTCTGGCTGAAGAATTTGCAGACGTCTTCGATGGGTTCTCGATTGGTTCGAACGATTTGACCCAACTCGTCCTTGGCGTCGATCGCGACTCGGAAATCGTCGCTCACGTGTTTGACGAGCGCAACGCGGCTGTCAAAAAAATGATTTCCAGTGTTATCAAAACTGCCAAAGCCAAGGGCCGTAAGATAGGAATCTGTGGCCAAGCCCCCAGCGATTATCCCGATTTTGCCCGTTTCCTGGTTGAACAGGGTATCGATAGTATTTCGCTCACACCCGATGCCATTCTCAAGACGACACTCGACATTTTGAAATTGGAAAAGGAGCTGTAGAGCGGTTTACTTTTTCTCGTGGCAGTTTCTGGCTCGTGGGAGGTGGCCATCATAGAACAAAACGCGATTGTCGCAGCCACAACTCAGCGCAATACGCTGTCGTCTCTGCCATTGGCCGACTACGCCATAGAACCCGCCCAGCCTATGACACGTCCTTTTGCACCCGTACTGCGCACACCTTGTATTCCGGAATCTTAGCGACCGGGTCGAGTGCGGTTATCGTCACGTTGTTCACATTGTGCGCTCCCGGGAAATGGAAATTCCCGAACAACACCCCTTCTCCAACACGATCGGTAACAGCCGCCAGCGCCTTCAGTTCTCCTCGTCGCGAATGCACCGAGATTGCATCAAGGTGCATGATGCCCAATCGCGACGCATCCCGTGGCGAGATCTCCACGTAGGGTTCATTGTAAATTGCGCTCAACGCCTCGGATCGACGGGTCATTTCGCCGCCATGCCAATGGTATAAGACACGACCGGTTGTCATGAGGAATGGAAACTCATCATCAGGCAATTCCTGAGCCGGCAGATGTTCGACCGCATGGAATCGCCCTTTTCCATGGGTAAACTGCTTCACGTGTAAGATGGGCGTTCCGGAATGCGATTCGCCAACAACCGGCCATTGCAGCCGTTCGCCGGCCTCGAGTCGTCGGTAGCTGACACCCGCATACTGTGGAGTTAATGCCGCAATTTCCTGCATGATCTGCGATGGCGACTGGTAGGACCACTCGGCAAGCGGCCCTGTAGGAACAGCTTCACGTTGACCCAATATGCGGCTCGCAAGATCAGACAGGATCTCCCAGTCGGGCCGTGCGACACCTGGGGGCGAAATGGCTTGTCGAAACTGCTGAATTCGACGTTCGGTATTTGTAAAAGTCCCGTCACGTTCGGCGAACGATGCTCCGGGAAGCAGCACATCAGCATACTCCGAAGTTTCTGACGGAAAAATCTCCTGGAGAACGACGAACTCGGAACGCGAAAGGCAGCGACGCACATGGTTGATATCCGGATCGGTCATGACGGGGTTTTCACCCAGAATATATAGTCCCCGGACATCGCGCTTCCCAGCTGCCGAAATGACTTCGGTAATTGTTAAACCGGGCTGGTCGGAAAATGTAGAACTCCGAGTTGAGTCGCCAAGATCCAATTTCCAGGCATCTTCAAATTTCTGACGTACGGCACTGTCGCTTACACTTTGATAGCCAGGAAAGACATTAACCAACGCCCCTAAGTCGCACGCTCCTTGAACATTGTTTTGTCCCCGCAGTGGATTGACCCCTCCTCCGGGAACACCCATGTTGCCGAGCAACATTTGCAGATTTGCCAATGAAAGGACATTCATGACGCCGGTCGTATGTTGGGTGATGCCCATCGCCCAAATGACTGCGGCGGGCCGATGCTCGGCGAGAATCTGCGCGGTCTGCCGAAGTTGACTGACAGGCACGCCGCTGATCTCCGAGACAGAGTCGGGCGTGTATTTCAGAACAGTTTCCGCAAACTCGTCGAACCCTTCACAACGCCCAGCGATAAATGTACGGTCTTCGGCACTCTGCTGAAGAACTAGCGCCATAATTCCGTTAAGTAGCGCGACATCCGTACCCGGATTTTGTCGTAGGTGCAACGTGGCGAATTCGGTCAGTTCGATTTTGCGAGGGTCAGCAACGATTAAGGGAATCCCACGTAGATGAACGGCCTGCCGTAACATCGCCCCAAAAACCGGATGCTGCTCGGTCGTGTTGGATCCGATCACAAATAGCGCTTTGGAACGTGCCGCGACGTCGTCCATCGAATTACTCATGGCACCGGAGCCGAACGCCATGGCCAGCCCCGCGACCGTCGAGGAATGACACAGTCGCGCACAATGATCGACGTTATTGGTCCCGAACAATTGCCGGGCCATTTTCTGCACCAGATAATTCTCTTCGTTCGAACATTTTGCTGACGAGAAGAATGCCAAAGCATCCGATCCGGATTCTTGATGAATCGACGTCAACTTGGTCGCCACCAAATCCAAAGCCGTGTTCCAATCGACATCGACCCATTCACCGCGTGCGTCGCCCGGTTGCCGCTCGATTCCATCGAGGATTTCACGCCGAACTTTCGGAACTTTTAGCCGTTCGGAGTGGTGGACGAAATCGTACCCGTAGCGTCCCTTAACGCACAGCGCCATCCCATTGGGTCCGGCCTCTGGCTCTGCAGAAGTCACATGGGTGATTCGATCATTCTTGATGTTCAGGTCGAATTGACAACCGACACCGCAGTAGGCACAGGTCGTCCGCACACGCTGTTCCGCTGATTCGGCTTGCAGCGCAGCGCGATCAGCCAGCGCATACGTGGGGCAATAGGCGACACACGCGCCGCACGATTCGCAGCGGGCCTCGAGCATCGTCTGGTTAGCGCCGGCAACAATCTGAGTTTCGGCTCCTCGATTTGCGACCCCCCATACGAATCGACCTTGAACTTCGTCGCACGCTCGTACACAACGCGTGCACAATATGCATTGATTAAGATCAACACGAATCGTCGGATGCGGATCGGAATCGACGGTGAACCGCCGTGCTGCAACGTCCCGACTTTGAATCTGTGCGTCGTACTCTTGGATCCAGCGGCCAAGTTCTGTACCGGCGAGATCGTCGGATGAAAAATCACTTTCCGAGAGCAGCAATTCCAATATCTCTCGGCGCCTGGAAGTTAATTCTTCCGAATCCGTCTGAACAACCGCGCCTTGTCTTACTTGCTCGGTGCACGATGCCACCGGTATCTCCTGCCCCTCGAGTTGCACCAAACACAATCGGCAGGAACCAACCGGAGTCAAATCGGGATGATGACAAAGCGTGGGGATCTCGATTCCCACCGAAGCGGCGGCTTCGTAGATCGTCGTATCCGCCGGTGCCATCACTTGCTGGCCGTTGATTTCAATCGTAATCTCGCCGCGACTCATTGCGATTCGTTAACACACGCCTCGAATTGATCTTGGAAATGTCGCATCGCTGAATCGATCGGCATTGGCACCGACGTCCCCAAGCCACACAACGATAAACTCAACACCGAGCTAATCTGTTTCAGCCTTTTCAAATCGTCCGGTCCCGCTGATTGCGCGAGCAATCTATCGAGAATCTCGCGAGCCTCTCGTGTGCCAATTCGACAAGGAGTGCACTTGCCACACGACTCCGACTCGAAAAAATGCATCAGTTCACGCACCGTCCAAACAACCGAAACACTGTCATCCGCAACGAGAACAGCCCCAGTTCCCATCGGTATGACGCCATCGTCCGCCGAAAAATCGACAACATCATCGAGCCGTGAGCCATCGACGATTGTTCCTGCGGCTCCGCCGGTCAATGCGAATGAGAATTGGCTCCCCGGCTTCATTCCACCGCCGTAGTCGTCGATTATGCTTCGCAGTTTCAATCCGCGTGGTGCCTCAAACAATCCGGGATTGTTCACATGGCCAAGCACGGCATACAGTTTTGTTCCGGGACTTCCCTCGGTTCCGAAGGATTCGAATTCCTCAATACCGTAGTCACAAATCGCCGCCACCGCCGCTAGAGTTTCGACGTTGTTGACCAAAGTCGGCACTCCATACAGACCGGATTGAATCGGAAACGGTGGACGAGGTCGCGGCTCGCCTCGGTGACCTTCCAGTGACTCGATCAGTGCGGTTTCTTCCCCACAGATGTAGGCGCCGGCACCACGGTGGACAGTCACGTCCATGCGGTCTTTCCAAACTCCGGCCTGTCCCGCTTCTGCGATGGCTTTTCGTAGTTTCTGTGCCTGTGGCTCATACTCCCCGCGGATATAGATGACGGCACGCCTTGCGCCAATCACCTCTCCGGCAATCAGCAGACCCTCTAAAATGCGATGAGGATCGACGTCGATCAACATCCGATCCTTAAACGACAGCGGCTCCGATTCGTCCGCATTGCAAATGACGACCTTGTTTTCTGCATTCGACTCGGCTGCCCAACGCCATTTTTGTGCCGTCGAGAAACCAGCCCCGCCACAACCGCGCAAATCAGCGGCCTGCAGCCATTCCAAAATCTTCTCCGGCCCCGAATCAATGGCGTTCGTTACGCTACGGTAACCATCGGCGACAGGCGAAAACGCTGCCTGTTTCCCGTGCAGTTCCGTCGCCCGTCTGAGAAGAAAGCGTGTCTCCTGCTCGCGGGAGATTGGAAAATGGTCTGGCGCGTCCTCGGAAAGCTGGTCCTTTATCGGATTCTCGATCGATAAAGGACCGACTTGCTTGTCGCCCCACAGACAGGCAGGAGCACGGTCGCACAATCCCAGGCAACTGTTTCTCTCAACGTGAAACCCGTGACCTTGGGATTCCGTTTGCAAACTCTCAACGACATCGTCACCGCCATTCAGGCGGCAAACAATTCCGTCGCAGACCCGGACTGTGGAATCGGAACTTTTCCCGGTCGCAATCAGAGAATAGAAACTCTTTAATCCCCAAATGCGCGACGGCGGGAGACCAAAGCGCCTCGCGATTTCAACAACATCATCCGTAGAAATATGGCCCTGTCGGTCCTTATGGCGTCTGAGCAATTCCAGGGCGGCGAATTCGGAACTGCCGTTTTTCGAACCGTTTTCGTCATCGTAGTTTTCCGCGGGATCAACATACGAAGGAACGATCGACATGCGTCTCAATGGCTCCAACCAACAACAAGATCGAACAATTGAAAGCATAGCTGACACCAATATATCCTTCCAGACGCCTTAGAGTCAGCCAGCTATCAAGTTGCATAATGCCCGAACCATAAAACGATCGCAATCGAGACCACATCTCGACGACTCGACCGGTTCCAAGTCGGTCGACTGGAGCACGGACAGTCTCCGGTGCACACCGGTGCCAAAGTCTGAACCTTCATGAAGAAGCACGCTTGCCGTAACCGTCGCCCACTCGTTAGGCTGACGCCGACTTCGCAACTGATGACGACATCAGATTATGCTGTCACATCGCTCATGAGGTGGCATGCCCTGAGATGCTGAACAAACGGAACGAACCATGACGGCCAACCAATTGATGTTTTAGGGATTTGCTGCCGTGCTTTCGGAATTAATACTCGCATTTCTGCTGCAATCGGTGGCGATCGTCGTCGCCGGCAGCTTGCTTGTGCGCTACGCCGATGCTTTGGGCGATTACCTGGGCCTCGGTCGTTCATTGGTTGGGCTCTTGTTACTTGCAATTGCGACCAGCCTGCCCGAACTTTTGGTGGGTTGTCATGCAGCAAACATGGGGGCCGTCGATTTGGCCGTCGGCGACCTACTTGGCAGCTCGCTATTTAATTTGATGATTCTTGCGATACTCGATCTGGCGACGACGACCCGTGGCCGCATGTTGAGCCGAACCGCCAGCGCACACGCCCTGTCAGCTGTTGCCAGCATTGTCCTGACTGTGCTCGTTCTCTTGTTCCTGGTGTTGAAGTTGGAGATTAGCTTTGGTCGCATCGGAATCGGAAGCCTGGCCATTGGAATGGCTTACCTTTTCTGCGTCAGGCTGATTTATGTCGACCAACAGTTTGCCGAAGCACAACAACAAGCCGCCAAAACAGCCAACGCCTCGAGTATCTCGCGTCTGCAGGCCATCATCGGATACATCTGTTCGACAGGGGTCATTGTCTACGTCGCACCGAAAATGGCCGCCACATCGATCGAACTCGCTGAGGTGACCGGTTTAGGCGGAACATTCTTCGGTACGATGTTCGTCGCATTGATCAGCTCGATGCCCGAGGGTGTGACCACACTTTCTGCGATTCGCATCGGCGCGAGTGATATGGCCATCGGCAATATCCTAGGGAGCAACACATTTAACATGGTGATGTTCATCGGACTCGACCTGGCCTATGGCAGCCCGCTGTTTGCCGCAGCCGGTCCGGTTCATACAGTTACTGCGGCGTCGGTCATCCTCGTGACGAGTGTGGCGATATTAGGACTGCTGTATCGAGCAGAAAAGAAATGGTGGGTCTTCGAACCGGATGCCGTGTTGGTCATTATGCTTGTGGTCGGTGCATTGGCATTAGTGTACCGACTGGGAGTTCATGGATAAGAACGCCGTTTGAAGCCGATGTCGAATCGCGCGACAACTGGTTGCATCATGCGAACAGTTATCGCCGTGAGGGCCTCCGCACCTCTCTGCGCGGTGCAGCCGCAACTCTTCGTTCTCACCATGCGAAACATTGAGGACTGCTGTCTCGACCGCCGCCATCAGTCCGAACAATGCAATAGACACAATCACGTAGAGGGTTAGTTCTAACACGAAAGACTTCGTCGCTGCGTTTTTGAAGCGTTGGCCACGAAGGTTGAAATCAAGTGGCTGGCTGAATTCAACACATCCCCGAAACGGATTGTACGCAATCAAGGCGTCGACTTACTGCGTAACCGAAATCTCCTCCCCATGGCCTTCTCAAGTTCGACCAGCAACAACAACAGCAGCGATACTCCTAGTACGCGTAGCCAATTCCAAACGTCGAGCGGCGCGACGTCAAAGAGGGAGTTCATGACCGGCCAATAGGTGAATACGGCCTGGAAAACCACGACGGCGGCAATCCCCCACCAGACAAACCGGTTTCCCAGGATACCACGACGATTGAGGACCGAATCGCTCAAGCGCCGGCTGTTAAATACGTAGGCCACCTCAAAGAAGACAATTGCGTTGACGGCCACCGCGCGGGCCGCCTCCAGGCTGCTGCCGAGTTCCAACTCATAGAAAAATAGACCAAACGTCCCCAGCGAAATCAGCACCGACACGTAAACGATGCGCCACACCAGGCTGCGGTCGATCAACGGCGATTGGGGATCGCGGGGCGGTTGTTGCATGACATCCGGTTCCACTGGATCGAACGCCAGCGTGATGGCTAGCGCAACGGTGGTCACCAGATTGATCCACAGGATGTGCAGCGGCAGGATCGGTAGCGTCACCGCGAGCAGTAAGGCGGCTACCAGAGTCAAGCACTCACCACCATTTGTGGGAAGGATGAACACAATCGTCTTCTTCAGGTTGTTGAAAACCGTGCGGCCCTCTTCGACGGCCCGCTCGATACTAGCGAAATTGTCGTCCAGCAAGACCATCTCGGCGGCTTCCTTCGACACGTCAGTGCCCGTAATGCCCATCGCCACGCCGATGTCAGCTTGCTTGAGCGCCGGCGCATCATTCACGCCGTCCCCGGTCATGGCCACGACGTGCCCGCGGCGTTGCAAAGATTGGACGATCTTGAGTTTTTGCGCTGGGGCAACGCGAGCGAACACGTCCGTGTCATCAACGGCCTGATCAATACCGGATTGATCCAACTTTTCTAATTCCGCCCCAGTCATCGCGCTGTCGGTGGCGCGGATGCCGACCTGCCCCGCAATCGCCCGGGCCGTCGCGATGTGATCGCCGGTAATCATGATCACGCGAATGCCAGCCGCATAACACTTCTCGACCGCTTCGATCGCTTCCTGTCGCGGCGGATCCGTCATACCGACGAGGCCCAACAGAACAAAACCGTGCTCGGTGTCCTCGAGTTCGAGCACGGTGTTGTGCGGCTCCCACGGCTTCTCTGCCACCGCCAGGACACGCAGACCCTCGGCTGCCATTTTTTCGGCGGATTCACGCCATTGTTTTGCGTCAAGCGAATTGTCCGTTTGCCACGCGTGAGCGCATCGCGAGAGAACAGCTTCGGGCGAACCCTTTAGGTGGATCAGTGCATGTCCACTGTGATTGTGGTGCAACGTCGCCATGTACTGCAACTCGGACTCGAACGGTATTGCGTCGGTCCGTGGCCAGCGGCCGATAACTTCGTCCGGACCAAGGTCCACCTTGCCCGCCAGCACCATCAACGCACCTTCGGTCGGATCGCCTTCGATTCGCCACTGCCTGTCCTGGTGTCGCAGTCGCGCGTCGTTACAGAGCACAGCGGCTTTGACCAATTCGCCCAAGGCTGGCGAGCCGTCCGGCGTTATTGTCTTTTGATTTTCGTCCATTAATGCGCCGATCGGCTCATAGCCCGAACCGGTTACTGTGAAACTACCGTCCGTGCACACAATCCGGGTCACGGTCATTTCGTTTCGGGTCAACGTGCCAGTCTTGTCGCTGCAAATAACGGTCGCACTGCCAAGTGCTTCGACCGCGGGCAGCTTTCGTACCACCGCGTTCCGCGACGCCATGCGTTTGACACCGATGGCCAACGCGATGGTCATGATGGCGGGTAGCCCTTCCGGGATCGCCGACACGGCCAGCGCCACTGCCGCCATCAGCATTTCCGCCACCGCTTGGCCGGTGAGAATGCCGAACACAAATACGAACCCGCAGAACAGGATGATGACGACGGTGATCACTTTGCTGAAGCTCGCCAACCGCCGTATCAGGGGCGTATCCACGCCTTCGACTTCCTGGAGCATTCCGGCGATATGGCCAATCTGTGTGTTGTCGCCCGTCGCGATGACGATGCCGGCTCCGGTTCCGCTGGTGGCGAGCGTCCCGGCAAACGCCAAATTGTGCCGGTCGCCCAGGGGCACGTCACCCTGCAACTCTTCGACGGTCTTAGCGACCGGCATGGATTCGCCCGTCAAAGGAGCTTCGTCGATCTGCAAGTTTTTTACACGGACCAGGCGCAGGTCTGCCG
>JANQRQ010000287.1 GCA_028284485.1 Planctomycetaceae bacterium
GATGCTGTCACACAGCTCCTCCGTGCCCGTACAAGGATTCGAACAAAGGAGACGATCGTATGGAAAACATGCCGACCAGCTATCGCGATGCTTCGCTAAAAAGACTCGCCAACGACGAGCACGGCGCGGCCTATTCGCTTTCCGTGGTCATGGTCGTCCCGATTTACGCCCTCATGATGTGCCTGATTGTCGAATCAGCTTTCATGATGGCGGCGAAGACCGGCACCGTATACGCAGGATTTGCAGCCGCCCGCACAGCCATCGTTTGGAGTTCAGCAACGAAGGATAAAAAGAAAGTCGAAAAACAGGTGAAAGAGGCCGCGTACCGCTCCTTCACACCATTTGCCAGCGGCACGAAGGCCAGTGTGCTCGATCTGCCACATGCCGCAAAAGCCACGTTGTTCACCGGCAAGTTGGAGGCGTACAAACTGCTCGCCGGGCATGAGAGTCCGGTTTCGATGACCGTGCTGGGCAAAAAGCACGTCAACGCTCGACGCTTTTTGAAGGTCAAAGTCAAGAAACACCCGCAGGCTTGGGATGACGACATCACTGTCGATCTCGAGTACCGCTTTCGATTCAACGTGCCGGGCGTCGGAAGGCTGCTTGGCAAGCGCAATTTCGACGGTCATTACTACTTTCCAATCCGGACCGAAGTGACTCTACAGAACGAAGGTCCGCAAAATGACGATCAAACATTGGGGATTGGCTATGGGACTTTCCAATAACAGCCGCCGCGCGATTCCTGGCCCGAATCATTTGGCAGTCAAGCGGGCCTGCCTGGCATTCCATCAGAATGAAGATGGAAAAATCACATTGGTGTTACCAATAGCCATGTTGATTATGGTGCTGCTTTTGGCGTTTCTGGGCAACGCCGGACAAACGGTCGTGCAGAAGATCGAAACGCAAAACGCCGCCGATGGAATGGCGATCGCGCCCGCGACCTGGTTGGCTCGCGCCATGAATAGTGTGACGGCGGGTAACCATCTCATGGGTGAGGAAACGGCTGTCGTAGTCATTCTGGAATCGTTTGGCGGTCCCGAACTCGATCACGGAGTGGAATTCAACCCGGTCGAAAGCCGCACGCTCGATGGAATCATCCGGGGTCTAAAGGATTTGGCTCCCATTCGCGGCGGATATGGAGCCAGCGCATTGACGAGTGCAGATCAGAAGTTCCTGCGAACAATCGTGGACTATGTCGCCCCCGACAATCAACAGAAGGCCAAACACAAGGCCTTCGCGGCGATTTACGATGCCCGCATGACCCTCAAACGCGATTTGGCTGCCCGCTTGATGACCAAGTCGTTTGCCAATCTGGGATTCTTGGTTCCTCCTCCGTTCGGTTACGCCACAGCGATCGCTGCATTCGGCGTACACGCCTACACTCAAGTCCAAATCGTCAAGATCGTATTCGAATGGGTGAAGCTCGACGTCTTAGAGTTCGCAGTCGACAAATCGAAACGCCTCAAGACTGATCTGCTCGAAAAGAATTTCATTCCCAAATTGGCCGAGCATAGTCAGGTGATTTCCGGCAACAAACCGTCCGGTAGCCGAGGTGGGAACTCCGGCGGCGGTGCCGTCCGCAGAGCCCTGCAGGTGGGTCTCGTCAATTTGGCGATTGAAGATACGCAACGTCATCTCGAAGAAGCGTACAACGTCAAGGCGTTATTGTACCCGCTCACTCGCACGCTGAAATTACCGATCGAACCAGAGCCGGCCCCTTCACTGCGACCCGATGCCAAGCCGAAGGAATGGGGTTCCGACGATCCTTTGACCAGTCAGGGGGAAGACGACCTCAGCGATTTGATGGAAGACATCGAGGACAACAAATCGGAAGTCAAGCAGCGAATCATCGCTGAAAAACGGGAAATGCTCATCCTGGAAGAACTGCAAAAGTATGTCGATGAACGCCTGAAGAACGAGAATGTCGAACGCGACGAGCGACGCGATTTGAATGACGAAAAAACCGAAATCGAACAAGCCAAACAGGACAAGCAGAAGCGCATCGAAAAGTTTGAAAAAGAATTGGCGAAAATGAACCGCGATCAGCAGCAACTGCAGCAGGCAGTCAACAGCCTCGGGACGCTACCCAAAGTGTCGGGCAACCTGACAATTTCCGCCATGCCCACGCAGATGAACTACACCGAAGAACGATACTCGCAATGGGTCCGTTCGACCTATCCGTACGTCGACGCGTTCCGGGCACCGCTACTGTCACTATTCGACGAGCATTTGCCCAAGTCCAAGATGGCCGAGCACTACACGAAGTGGTCAAATCGTCTGACGCTGGTCAAAGCATGGCAGTTCCGCAGCGGCTATCGGCTGAAGTATCAAAAGGGACAGGTCCCCAAAGCGACTTGGTCGCGATCCCGAAACGTCAAACCGCTGGCGATGTACGTGATGAAGGATTCCTACGTCAAGCAGGGCAAGCGTCGCGATCGAAAAGGTCATGAACTTTGGACACGTGCCACAAAAGCGGGGCGTGAAGAGGCGGAAAAGCAGTTCACGATCCTGGCAATGGCGCATCGTCCGTACAAACCGGTGTTCTCGCCCAAAGTCTACAAAGATGGTCCCGAAGGCATCGCAACATTTGCCCAGGCAATTTTCTACAACGCCAATGAGCAAACGCCTGCCGCCATCGGTGCGAAAGAGAAGAACCAAGCGAAACTCGGGTGGGATACGCTGAATTGGGATCCCGAATTCGACACCCCGGAATGGGGCAGCGATCCGCAGCGGACCGCGGCGAAATGGCCCTGGGAGATTCTCAAGGAAGTCCGTTCGCTCGATTCGATTAAGGTCAAACTCAATTGGCAGGCCAAGTTAATGCCGGTTACGAAAACGCGTCTGCGCCCGGCGGCTTTGGCAAACGGGGCCCTCGGAGAAGGCAAGCGAGAAATCGGTGCCGCCGCTGCATTGTTCGACGGACTGGTCAGCCACTAACAAACTTTCAACTGCAAAAAGGTCAGGTTACGTCATGCGTCACGCTCGAAACCAAAAACAGCAGTCATCACCACGCGGCGGCGTTGCCACTCTGGAATTCGTTATGTCGATGCCAATTCTGCTGACGATGTTCGCGTTGTTGATGTGGCTCGGCTTTTCGGTGATTGGCCAATCGGGAGTGACCGTGCGAGCCCGCTATAAGTCTTGGGAAGAACATTTCAACGATCAGGCGGAAAATCCGTTGGTCTTTCCGACAGCCGAGGGGTTTTATGAACTCGAGAAGGACTTCGCGGTCGGCGAAGCCACAAAAAAGGTGAATGCGGCGCCACTGTTCTCTCGTATGCCGGACCCCGAATCGAACATGACGACGCTCGCCGGTACTTGGGATTATCGAGCTTTACCCCTCGATTCCGCACCGCATTGGAAAGAGCATGGAATTGTCTTGCTCAATAGCTATACGGGGGGAATTCAGAGCCTGATCGGACAACTCAATGGAAGTTTGACTGACTTCATCATCGGCGCTGGCAGCAACCTGACTTCAAAACTCGATGAAGCCGACAATGTCGTAAACGGCGGTGGTGGTGGCAGTGGCGGAGGCGGTTCGGGTGGCGGAGCCGGTGGTGGTAGCGGAGGTTCCGGTGCGCCGCCGACTGGCGGTGGGATCGGACAAGGGGCTGCCGAACGCGAAGAGATGACTAAGGCGGAGCGCGAAGCCAAACGACGAGAACTAAATCAAAAGCTGACCGAAACCGAGGCAGAATTATTGACTGTTAACGAGGCCCTGTTCGATGCCCGAGTCGAGTATCGCAGGGCACAAGTTGGTGACGTGCCAGGAGAAACACCGGAAGAACGGGCCAAGCGTCTCGATCGGCTGGAAGCCAAGGTCGACCTGTTGAAGGTCAAGCAGCGCCGACTGGAAATGCAGCGAAGCGATATACGGGCCGACTTACGGGCACTGAACGACTAAGCGGCAGCTTTGAGGCTGCCCATTTCGCAGGTTTTTGGACTCGATAGTTGTTGAATTGGTGCGGATTGCGGACGGAATGGGCGATCCTTTCCCGCACGGCCTGAACATTCTGAAATGTGGGCACTTGGAAGATCAACGAAGGAGATGCATCCCGGAGGGATGCCAGCCTATAGCCGAGGGTTGAACGCAGCGAAACCCCCGGATCCCTGTACGCAGGAACCATCGACCCCGGAGGGGTCGCAGCAAAGATTTTTCATTTGACGAAGGCTGTGACCCCTTCAGGGTCATTCGAGAACGCTGTTGTGGAATTCGCCCACCGGTGGTGTCGCTGCGCTCAACCACCGGCTAATCGCTTGGACCCCTTTCGGGGTCCGTTTCCGGTGAACAAACTGAGTTCGCAACTCAAGCACGGACACGTACGGTCATCCGGAATGCAACAAGGCCTTATGCGGGGCCTAAATGAATCAGGATCGTTACCGCTACCTGGTTTAGTTTTCAATTTTCTGTCACACGCCGGTATTTCGCCCGTACGAGGTGCAGAACAGCGAAAACCAGATCGCACGCCAAACCGCGGCGGATGACCACAGATATCCGGGAGTATGGAATGAGCCACATAAGCAAATTGATGATCGCCCTGGGTCTGGCCCTAGCCGCCGCGATGACAAACCTGACATGGCTGAAGGCACAAACCAAGCCGGCCCTGTTTGTGTCGGTCGGAGAGGAGATTGCGTCCGGCCAACCGATCACCGAGGCTAGCCTGGTTCCCATTCCCGTTCCCGGGGAGGCGAACGGCCTGCGCTCAACATTCATCCCCTGGGAAGATCGCGCAACGATTCTCGAATACCCCGCTCCTCGAAACTACTCGGCAGGCGATCTGATCTTTCGGCAGGATATTCGGCCGCAGTCGGAACGACTGGAAATCGTCGGTCCGTTTCGTGTCGTCGGCGACAAAGAACGATTGAATCGCGAACCGGACGACGAATTCCGCCGCAGCCGAGACGGCATCGTGATGATTGCGGTGAGTGCGCAACTCGACGAACGGACGAAAGCCTTATTGCAGATGCTCACTCCCAACCAAGACCAACAGGCGGTCTCCCGCTCGATCGTCTCGGTACAAATCGTTCCCTCGCAAGCGGCTTCGCAAGAGACCGAAGACAACGCCGACATCGTCTATCAACCGGTCGCTTTGCAGGGACTGGAAAATGCACCGGGCAACCTGCAAGCAGGAGAGTACATTCGGTTCGTCGTTGCTGAATGACGCGACAGAATGCATTAGTTGATACGAGACGTCCCGCAAGAAATACCCGCCAAACTCGATCTGATCCTACCAAGCTATTTTCACGCAAACGTCTAATCATGAAGATCTGGTACAACAATGTGATCGACACTGACCGAAGGGTCTACGAGGTCAAAGGAAACCGCATTCGCATTGGTCGGGCGGAGTCGAACGAACTTGTGCTTCGAAGCCCGTTCATCGCGGACGAAGCGGCGGTCATGTATCGCAGGAACGGCCGCTGGGAACTCGTCGTTCAGGGACTGAATGGCCTGAAACTGGGAGACGAACAACTTTATAACGGCGATCGTCGAGAAATTCGCTCGCAAAATACGATTAGCTTGTTTCCGTGGTCGCTGACCATCGAATTGCCCCATCAGCAGGTCACTGCGGAAGAGACGAAACGGAGCCAGCTCAACCAACGCATGTCTTCGTTGATTCGCACGATGCATATCGCCCTGTTGGAACGGGACGAACTCAAAATCGATTCGGCCCTCCTCCAACAAGACGACGACGAATACCTGCTGACGTTGGAACGGACCCTGGAAAATATTGCCGCGACACAGCGGGAGTTCTCGCAAGATCGTGGCGGTCTTGTCGGACATATCGCCGGGTACGCGGTCCGCGATCAAATTCTGACCCAATTGAGTGAGCAGGATTCAACGGCTCCGTGTGCCTTGCAAGGCCAACGGCATTGGAGTCATCTGCTCACAGCCGTTCCGGAGCGCGAGAAAGAACTGGCGACGACGGCTGAGTATTTGCTGGGGAAACTCCCGGCAGCTGAAGACGCCGATGTTTCCAGCCGCATCAACTCCGTTGAGACCGGCTTCTGGAAGGCGTGGGCCGAGCTCAGCCCAAACATACATCAAGCGTTTCGCAAGTACCTGGCCACGCGCCATTTGAAGAAGGAAATCAAAGACATCGTTTTCGGCTATGGGCCGCTCGAAGATTTGCTCCGCTTGCCGACGGTGTCGGAAATCATGGTGGTTGACCGCGAGCATATCTATGTGGAGCGCAGCGGCCGGTTGGAAAACTCGGGCAGAAGATTTGTGTCCGATGCAGTGATCGAAGCGATTATCCAGCGAATTGTGGCTCAAGTCGGTCGGCGAATCGACAAGTCTCAGCCGCTCGTCGACGCCCGTCTGAGCGACGGAAGTCGGGTCAACGCGGTGATTCCGCCACTGGCTGTCAGCGGTCCCTGCCTGACGATTCGCAAGTTTCCTTATCGCAAACTGATGATCGACGACTTGGTCGAATACGGCGCGCTCACGCCGGCAGCCGCCGAGTTTTTGCGTGCCATCGTGCTGGCTGGGCGAAACATTCTTGTTTCCGGCGGAACAGGCACCGGTAAGACAACACTCCTCAATTGTCTCAGCGATTTCATTCCCGACCACGAGCGAATCGTCACCGTCGA
>JANQRQ010000299.1 GCA_028284485.1 Planctomycetaceae bacterium
CACCGTTTGCCTTGGCCTGGATCGCATTTTGCGCAACGTCGGTCGCCTCGCTGTTGGCATTAGCGCGATTTATGTTTCCCAACGTTCTGGTGGAACCGCCGATGCGATTCAAGATCGGGCCCCCGAGTGATTATCCCTTGGGGACGGTGTCCACCAAGTGGAAGAGTGAGCGTGCCGTTTGGATCGTTCATACCGACACCTACAAGGGTGAGAATTCGATATATGCCCTTTCCTCGGTCTGCACACATTTAGGGTGTACGCCGAACTGGCTCGAGGCAGAGCAGAAGTTCAAGTGTCCCTGCCATGGTTCGGGCTTTCGGGCAAATGGAATCAACTTCGAGGGGCCTGCACCGCGTCCGTTGGAGCGGGTGGGGATTCGTGTTGCCGAAGATGGCATGCTTGAAGTTGATAAGAGTGTGAAGTTTCAAGAAGAAATGGGTCAATGGGCAGATTCTGCATCCTTTGTTGATGCCAGCGCGTTGGCGTAAGCCTTGCTTGCTTGAGATCTGTTCGGCCTTTGGTTGGAAAACGCGACTCGGAGTAAACCAGCTCAATGTCATCAGTCGGCGACTATATTCGCGGCTCGCAAATCTGGAAGAGTGTCTTTCGACATCCGGCACCGTACGACCGCCGCAACCGTGCGGTGGTCATGCTCACCAACTTCTTTTTGCATTTGCATCCGGTTTCGATCAAGCAGCAGGGAATCGCGCTCTCCTACACTTGGTGTATGGGCGGCATTACGTTTTTTCTGTTCCTTGTGGAAACGATTACCGGCGTGCTGCTGATGTTCTATTACCGCCCAACTTTGGAATGGGCGTACAACGATATTCTGGCGTTACGCGATGTGACAACGCTGGGGGTCATGCGTGAGATTCACCGTTGGGGTGCTCATGCGATGGTGATTACCGTTTGGCTCCACATGTACCGCGTCTTTCTCACCGGAAGCTACAAACCGCCGCGAGAGTTCAACTGGGTTGTCGGCGTGATCTTGTTGACGTTGACGCTGCTGTTGTCGTTCACTGGCTATCTGCTTCCGTGGGATCAATTGGCCATTTGGGCGATCACGGTCGGTTCCAATATGGCCCGGGCAACGCCGGTGCTTGGTCATGAAGGGCCTGGTTTTCAGTTATTGAACGTCGGTGGTTACGATTTGATTACGAATGCCAGCGACGCGCGGTTCTTGTTGTTGGGCAGCCGCTTCGTCGGCGAAGAAACTCTCAACCGGTTTTACATTCTGCATTGTGTCGCCATACCGCTCGTTGTGGCCGGTTTAATTGCGATTCATTTTTGGCGTGTACGGAAAGACGGCGGAATCAGTCAGCCGCTTTAAACTGCATTTATTCGCAAACTGATTGGTGGTGGAAGGGATGTTAGACCCCCATCCGGATCTCACATCAAATGTGATCATCGGCCTAGGATGGCTGTATTTGATTTTGTTCGTCATGAATAGCTGCTGGGTTGTCCGTAGCTATCGAAAAGACGAGCACAGTCGGTTCATTGTCCCCTTTATGTATCGCGCCGAAGTGCCGACTGCCGGATATTGGGCCCTCTATAGCGCCATGTTGCTGATGGTTTCGATGGCACATTTCACCGGGGCCGACAATCCCGAAACGTTCGTTATCCGCCTTCCGGATTTTGCGAAAACTTTTGTCGATGCCATTGTGGCTGATCCGAGGATTTACTTCGGGTTGACGACTTTAGTCTTCTTGTGGGTCATCTGGGCACGCGAATGGATCGTGAAGCCGACGGTCGGTTGGTGTTTGCTTAATTTGTCGCTGCTGTTTCTCACATTGAGTATGACCGATTGGGACTTTCGGCAAATTGTCGGCAAGCCGGACAACGTGCCGATCGTTGCCATGCTGTACATCGTGGGTTTCTTCACGTGGCTGTACTTTTCTCGCGCCGTCGACAACGACAAACGCAAAGAGCAAGGTTTGCCGCTTCGCGAGCAGGTCGACAACGAGAAGGTGCTGGTCTGGCCCGATTTGGTCTACACCGAGCTGATCTGCATGATCGCCTTGACCGCTTTTTTGATCTTCTGGGGGATCGCGCTGCAAGCACCATTGGAAGAGCCGGCGTCGGCCGCCAAAACGCCGAACCCCTCGAAAGCGCCCTGGTACTTCTTGGGGCTGCAGGAAATGTTGGTCTACTACGATCCCTGGCTGGCCGGTGTTGTCTTTCCCACTTTGATCATCGTGGGCCTGTGTGCGATTCCCTATATCGATTTCAACAAGCTGGGGAATGGTTATTACACCTTTAAGGATCGCTGGTTTTCCGTGGGCGTGTTCCTGTTTGGATTTCTGCCGCTATGGATCGGGATGATTATCCTCGGGACCTTTCTGCGGGGGCCGAACTGGAATGTCTTCGGCATCTACGAGTACTGGGACGTCCACAAACTTGAGCCGCTCAGTAACGTCAATCTGTCGGAATTCTTCTGGCTCAGTTGGCTGCAGCGGCCGTTGCCGACACCCGGCGCGGATGCGGGGACTTTGCAAACAGTTTCGACAATTCTGCTGCGGGAACTCCCCGGATTTCTTTTGGTCATTGCCTATTTCGTGGCTTTGCCGCCTCTGTTGGCGTTGTTGCCATTCATGAGGAAGTTCTTCCAGCGCATGGGATTTATTCGGTACATGGTGTTTGTGAATTTGGCGCTTTGGATGGCGGCGCTGCCGATCAAAATGGTCCTGCGTTGGGCTGTGAATTTGAAGTACATCATCGCGATTCCCGAGTGGTTTTTTAACATCTAAACGTGTCGCATTGAGGCGATGCGCGTCACCCGTTTTTGACAAAGGTCCTAACGAAACATGCCGGCTTCCGATCAATTTCTGAGAAAATTGAGCACGATGCACGTCGTGTTTGCCGTTTCGTCGGTCATTATGTTGGTCGCCACATTTTGGATGATGGCGGCCGACCACGATGATGAGTGGCGCGATATTCAGTCCACTCATGACAAGATCGTTGCTGAGAAAATCAAGGTTGAACTGCAAGAGTACCAAAACGAAGAGTACACGCAGAATGTTGACGACCTGAATAAGCAACTCGAGGCGGCCGAAGAAAACCTTGAACAAAATCAGGCGCGCATTGACGAGCTGAATGCAGAAATCCGAACTTTGGAACACGAGTTGGATTTAAAGGAGCGGGAAGTCCGCAAACAGCGTGAGCTATTGGGCGTCGCGAGCGCCGACTATGGGCTTGGGGTTCGAGATACGGTTGGCGAAACCAAGCAAACGAACTTGCAACAGGACTTCAATCAGCTGAAGGGAATCGTTGACAGCTTGGAAGTCGAAGCACAAGCGATCGCCGTTCAGCTTGCTGCCAAACAGGCGGAACTTGCGGAGTTGACCAAATACCGCGACGAAATTCAGGCTGAGCTGGCCGCTGCTGAGGTCGATGTCATTCGTAGTCAGGAGACGTTGACGAATATTGCACCGGAGTCCAGTTTTCAGGCCTTTAAACGCCGATTGATGGAAATGCCGATTGTCGACGGCTTCAATTCCCATCACAAAATCATTCAAGATTGGCTACCCGAACTCAAAATCACATTAGGCATGACAGAGACGGCTCGATTCGACCGTTGCCGAACATGCCATCTTGCAATCGACCAGATCGAAGCGGGCAACGTTCCCGCGTTTCCGTTCGGGAAAGTCGATTCCCACCACCCAGAAGATTGGGTCAAGGCGGGCAAGTATCCCCATCCCCATGCCACGCATCCCAGGACTGACGTCTATTTGACGGCGGCGAGCCCACACCCGTTGCCTGAATTCGGCTGCACAATATGTCATGAAGGGCAGGGGTCGGGGACCAGTTTCTCCAACGCGGCACACGCACCGAACAATCCGATCGAGGAGCATCATTGGGCCGAAGAATACGACTACGCTCACAACCACTTCTGGGAATACCCGATGTATCCCGAGCGGTTTCGCGAGGCATCCTGCATCAAATGTCACCACTCGGTTATCGAGTTAGGTGTCAACGAGCAGTTTGGGCCGACGGCTCCAAAAGTTTACGAAGGTTGGCAGCTCGTTCGAGAATACGGCTGCTTTGGATGCCACGAAATCCACGGCTTCGATGCTGGTCAAGCGATCGGTCCCGATTTACGCCTGGAACCGCAAACGGCCGAAGAGAAAGCGAGAATCGATGCCGATCCGAACCTCGTTGCCGGTCAAATGCGCAAAGTTGGGCCTTCGCTGCGACATTTGGCATCCAAAACGACGCAACCCTGGATTGAGTATTGGACCGAAGATCCGAAGCGATTTCGGCCCGACACGCGGATGCCACAATTCTTCCATTTGACCAATCAAGAGGACCCGATTGCCCAGAGCTTTACGCCGGTTGAAATCGCTGGATTGGCTCAATACCTCGTGGACAAATCCGAGCCCATCGAGTTGGAATCGCCGCGGGACGGGTATCAAGCCGATCCGGCGCGTGGTGCCGAGTCGTTTTCTCAGCGAGGTTGCCTGGCCTGTCATAGCCACGACAAGTTTCCGGAAAACCATGCGAAGTTTGGTCCGAATCTGTCCAAGATCTATCAGAAGATCAAACCGGGCGAAGACGGATTCGACTGGCTCTACACTTGGGTTCGCAAGCCCGAGTTGTATCATCCACGTACGAAGATGCCTGATTTGTTCCTCGACCCAACTGGCGAAGGGGATGCCTATGTCGATCCGGCGGCTGACATTACGGCGTTCTTGCTGGAGGGTGATCCGGTAGAATTTGAGGTACCGCCGTACAACGACGAGGCTCTCGACGACTTGGTGGCCGAATACCTGCAAGCATCGAACACGATCACGATCGAACAGGTCGGCCAGACGATGACATCTCGCCGATATCCGAAGTCGCGTGACCAAATCAAAAGTGACGAAATCGAACTTGTCACCGAAAGTGGCGAGGTTCCCAGTCCCGAGCAGTGGCATCAAATGAAGCTGAACTACATCGGGCGGCGTTCGATCTCGCGCTACGGTTGTTTTGGCTGCCACGAAATTAAGGGATTCGAAACGGCCCGGCCGATCGGTACCACATTGCAGGACTGGGGCCGGAAAGACGTGACCAAACTTGCCCCCGAGCATATCGAGCAGTACCTGGAGCATCACGGCGAGCCGGATGGAACCAGCACCGAAGAGCGCAT
>JANQRQ010000311.1 GCA_028284485.1 Planctomycetaceae bacterium
CCCGCAAGCGGGGGAGGTGACTTGTATGATGACTAGCAGACAGACATCTATAATGACTAGCAGACCGACATCCCGGTCAACGCCACTCAGACAGCGCACATGTGTGAGTGTCAAAAGCCGCGACCGTAGACTCCTCCCATTTGGCCGCTGACGCGCACCGCTTGTTCACCTTCGAACTGCACTTCGACTAACTTCTCGCTGGGAGGGATGCGCGTCGACGTTTTCTTCCCCGCTTCGGCGTCGATCACCAGCCCATCTGAGGGATAGCAATATTTCCCATCGAGGCAGAAGGCGACCCAACGGTTGCCGTGCTTTTTGCCCCACGGTTCGTCGATGGCGTCGAACAGTTCCACCTGCCGCTTAAACTGCGGTGAGAAGGGGTCATTGGCAATGTCAAACACGTACAGGTACCCCCATTGATCGTCGAGGTACCACACTTCGTCGGCCCCGGGACGGACCGCAATGCCGTGGCTGTACGGACCGTCGCCGTGTGGTAGGCCGGCCTTGGCCTTGTCCCAATGTTTGGTCCGTTCGCGCGGCGGGAGATGGTGCACCTCGTTGATCTCGCCCGTCTCGACGTTGGCGATGCCGAACCCATTCAAGTAAGTGAGGTTCACGTAGGCAAAACGTTCCTCGCGATCGACCGAAAAGGGGCGAACCGGCCAACTAAACGGGCCGATCTTTTTGACGACCCGATGCGTACGCGGGTCGGCCAGGTACAACACATGATGACTCCGTCCCGCGACATACATGTATTTCCCTTGCTCGCCGGACCAGGAATTATGCGGTCGGCCCGGTCGTGGGAACTGCGCGATCCTCTCGCCCGTCGCCGTATCGAGAATCAGCGTCACGTCGCTATCTTTCATGGGAACGTACAGCGCGCTACCATCGGTTGTAATACAAAGTCGATCGGGATGATGCAGATCGAATGTCTCGACGGTATTAACGACCCATTGCACGTTGCCGGTCACCAAGTCGTAAGCCGTTACGGTATGTTCGCTTTGCTGTGTGATAAACAATCGATTGGTCGCAGCATCGGCACATACTCCGCCGACGACTTTGCCGACCATGGGAAACGACCGGATCGGCTGATGACCGGCATCGATATCGAGCACATCGACGCGCTGAGCCTCGTTATTGGTGACATATAGCAAGCGCTTGAGCGACGAAGCCGAGGAATCGGCGGCGCGTGCCGCTTTGGTAGCGATCATGCCACCAGCCATACTTGCTGATGCGCCGACAAGAAACTCGCGACGGTTGAGATCCTTTATGTGCAGTTGCTCTGTAGATGTCATCGCACTGATTCTCCTGGGTCGAAGTGTATTCGGTTAGCAGTCAAAAGGGGACTTTCAACTTTTCTGACCTGGCCCATCTCCTATGACTTAAAGTGCGTTCACACTGGAAAAGTAGAATGTCCCCTTTTTCGAATTCGCTTTCAAATTGCTCATCGTCATTTCCGCGAAGGCGGGAATCCAAGGATTCGACCGTAATCACATACGACGGCTGTCGTGTTCGCATTCAGAAACGTGGTCCCGGATGTAGGTCTTAAAGTAGTTCCATTTGGAATCTTCATGTTCCATCAGGTAAAACTTGCTAGCCAGTTTGTCCAATTCCGACTCACAGTTGCCTTCAACATCGGTCCAAAAGGCTTGTTCTTCCTCATCGGTCGGTTCGGGTTCTGGCCGCTCGAAGCGGTTTGCATAAGACGGATATTTTGACTCCAATTCGTGGTTAATGGCAATCGCTGCTTCGACAATTGGGATGTGATCTGTCGCACCGATAAGACGCAGGTCTTCAAGCGCCTCGTCGACTATTTGACCGCTGCTGTTGGTGAAGAACTGCCAAAACCCTCCGTTGTTGACCTGAGTATCCAAGGAAATCAAGGTGTAAGCGACTCGAATCGGTCGGGGAAGTTTCGCCAATACATCCACGTCTTTCGGACCGTCCAGCTCGTAGCAACCCTGCTCGCTGAGACACTTACACGCATATCGGTCCAGTAGCATTGGCAGTTCAACATCAAGCAGGCTGTCGATCAACTCTGGCGTAATTGCGTCTGGAGGTCCCGCAATGACTTTCCCGCACCAATAGCATTGGTCAGCCAACTCCGAGACGGTTTTTCCACAATTCGGACAGGGTTGGATTTCGGCCATATTGGTCCCGCACTCTCGATTAACCCGGACGTTGAAACGAGTTGTCTATCTGACGTTTCAATCAAAATCGCCTATTGGTCGGTCGTCTGTACGGCTGCCGTTTTGACGAATTAGTTCGAATAGCTTCGTCAATCGCGTGACGATCTCCGGGTGTTTGTCGTACATGTTCTGCTGTTCGCGCGGATCATCGGCCATGTTGAACAACTGCCCAGCCGGCAGCTGCGAGTCGGTCTCAGGCGTCCAACCGATCCCACCACCTCCTTGCCCGAGAATCAACTTCCAATCCCCATCGCGAATGGCAGAGAGCCCCTGGTTACTGTCGTGCACAATCGACGTCCGCTGCGGTCCGGTCGACTCCGTTTCTAATAAAGCACTCGCGAAACTGAAGCTGTCTTCGCCGGCGGCATTGGGCAGCGTGACGTCGAACATTTCCGCAAACGTGGCGAGCATGTCGGCAGTCGAAACAAGTCGGTCCGACTGAGAACCTTCGGGAATCTGCCCCGGCCACGACACGATAAACGGCACGCGGTGGCCTCCTTCGTAGACTTCAGTCTTCTGGCCCCATAAATGGCCGTTCGCGTGGTGCCCCTGGTGGTTGACGACCGTCGCCGGCTGGTGGCCTGCAGCGACCGCACCGTTGTCGCTGGTAAAGATAATCAGCGTGTTCTCCGTTAGACCGTTAGCATCTAGCGCCCCGAGCAGCTCGCCAACCGACCAATCGAGTTCATTGATAAAGTCCCCGTACACTCCGATATCGCTCGTCCCTTTGAATCGCGGATGTGGCCGCAGTGGCGAATGCACATTGCGGTGCGCGAAATACAGAAAGAACGGGGCATCCGCCTGCTGATTACCCAACCAATCGACTGCCTTCTCGGTCAGGTGGATCGCGAGATCCTCATGCTCATACAGAGCCGCCTTTCCACCGAGGAACGTATGCCGCGGTACGATATTCAGCCGCTCCAGATAAGAGCTGCGTGACAACAAGCGTTCGTCGACTTGAATCTGCAGTGGATCGGCCGGATTCAAACCGACAACGTGATGATTTTCGATATAGATGTGCGGATACTGCCCCACGTGTGGAATGCCGTAGAAGTAATCGAAGCCGACTTCGAGCGGCCCTGGCTTCAGTGCGCGGTTGTAATCTGGGCCGCGCGCGTTGCTCCATCCGGGAGTCTCGGGACTACCGAAGCCGAGGTGCCATTTTCCGATGCAGGCCGTTTTGTAGCCCAGCGACTGAAATAACTTGCCCACCGTGTATCGATCGGTTTCGATCAGCAGCGGATCATTCGACCAGACACAGCGATGACCGCTCCACGACCGCCACGCATACCGCCCGGTGAGAAACGCATAACGGGTCGGGGTGCAAACCGAATGCGACGAATGAGCATCGGTAAATCGCATTCCCCCGCGGGCCAACCGATCGATGTTGGGAGTCGTAACCTTTGTCGCGCCGTAGCAGCTTGCATCGCCGTATCCGAAATCGTCGGCCAAAATGAACACGACATTCGGATGCCGTTCGTCGCCGGATGCGTCCGATTCGATCACAATCGTTGCCGCACCCAGCGTTGCCATTACGCAACAGAGTTTCACCATAGATCGACCTAGTCCTTCACGCTGCCCTTTGAAACTGTTCCAACTTCGCGAACGCCGGCTCCGAGCCTGTTCGTCAATTCGTCACCCAATTCGCTACGGACTTGGTCGGCGAATTCTTGAAGCCGCGCGACGACTTGCGGGTGCCCGCCCGAGAGGTCAGCCGACTCCGCAGGGTCAGCCTTCAAATCGTACAGGGCAAGTGACTGTGGAACCGATTTGATCGTACCGCGTGCTCCATCGTTCCCAATCAGATCGGGAGCCTGCGTGTCATCGTGCGGCAATTGCAATTTCCACCGGCCTAGACGGACCGCTTGCAAACGCCGCTTGAAATAATAGGCGTAGCTGTCTCGCGGGCCTTTTTCGGTCCGGCCGAGCAGCAGAGGGCTTAAATCGAAGCCGTCGATTTTCTTCTCGGGCATCGAAGCGCCGGTCAATGTGGCGAGCGTCGGCAGAATATCCATGGCGGCGGCCATTTCGTCGCTCGACGTGCCGGCCCCGATGACGCCTTTCCAACGCACGATACAAGCGGAACGGACGCCCCCTTCGAGCGTCTGCTTTTTGCCGCCGCGAAAGGGCAGGGCAGTCCCGCCATGGTTCCCGAAGATGTGCCATGGTCCGTTATCCGAGCAAAAGATAACGATCGTATTCTCATCGAGGTTGAGTTCACTCAGACAAGCTAAAACGGCGCCGACTGCCGCGTCGATTTCGGCAATCACATCGGCATAAGCCCCCATGCCGGTTCGGCCTTGAAATCGCTCGCTGACGCCGAGCGGTGTGTGCGGCATGTTGAAAGGCACATAACAAAAGAATCGCTGATCGGCATGTCGACGAATGAATTCAATCGCCCGGTCGCGGCTGCGGGAAGTCAACACCGACTGCGGGAAACCGACGTCGATGATTTCGTCGTTATGAATGTAGGGCAAACCGACATCGCTGCCGACTTGCTTGGCCCATTTGTCCGGAAGGCGGCTGAGGTGATCGTTCGACCCCGGCGTGCCGAACCAGACGTCGAACCCGTGATGAAGCGGCCAGAACTGCGGACGATGCCCCAAATGCCATTTCCCGAAGATGCCGGTCGCAAAGCCGGCTTCGCGCAACAATTCCGGCAGCAACTGCTCGTCTGCATGAATCCCCCAACTGTGTCGGACCGAATTAACCGACTCCATGCCGATGCGTTGCGGGTAGCAACCGGTCAGCAATGCCGCACGGCTCGGCGTGCAAATGGGGTGCACATAGAAACTCGTCAGCCGCATGCCGTCAGCCGCCAACTGGTCGAGATGCGGCGTCGCCAGCTTTCCGCCGAAACGACCGAGGTCGGAATAGCCGAGGTCGTCCGCAAGAAACAGGACAACGTTATCAGCCGTTGCTTGATGGATCCCGACTCCGTCTTCGTTGGACGCAACTCCGGGTGTCGCAGCGGAAATCGGTCCCCATGCGCAACAGCAGGTCATCACCATTGCAACAGTCTGGATGATGCCACACACTGAAAAGTTATTAGACCGAATCACGTGTATAATCTCTTGAAATCTGGTTTCTAGAATCTGTTGAGACAACAATCATTCTACGCCGGTGGCGTCCGCGTAGTCACTCGCGAAAGGAAAGTTGTTGCCCTCAATACATTTCCACGTCTCCAAAACGGGGAGGAGTTGCCATTCTGATCTTTGGCGGGCAACACCTTGGCATTGGCTGACTGTACGAAGGACTTAACGTGGGACTTTTCGATTTTCTTTTTGGAAACAGGCGACCAATAAGCTTTCAGGTCGTCCCCGATCGGATTTGGATGACAAGCGAGGCCAAGTTTGTTGGCATCGCCAAAGAAATTCGTGAACGTTCTCAGTCCAACACGGCGGCAATCTTGCTCGTTGCGCATTTCCCCGATGTGTTGGCACGCCTAAATACACTGATGGAAGATGTCGCAATTGACGTACCACTGCAGGCCGTGCCGGCTGACAATCTGTCGACGGATTTAGCTTCGACCATGGACCTGAACGAGTCGCTGACAGTCGATTTGATTATCGGGGAACGGCACCCCTTGCCAAAGATCGATGAGCAACTGGTGCAGTTCGCCGAAGAACTTCCGTGTCGCTGCCGATTGGCCTACCACATGTCCCTGGAAGACCCGGTGATGCGGGTGTTTGCCGGCGAATGGGTACAGGGAATGCTCGGCCAGTTAGGGATGACAGAGCACGAATCGATCGAAAGCAAATTGGTCTCCCGCCGCATTAGGCAAGCACAGCAGCAGATTGCCGATCATTCATTTGGCAATTCCCAAGCGGAGTCGGCCATGAAATGGCTGGAAGAAAACTGCCCCGAATTGATTCGCGAGTAAGAGACTCGAAAGATGCAAGCATATCGAGAATTGATTCATTGAGTGTTATCAGAGGACGAGCGCTGACCGCGAATCATTTCATGAAACGTGGTTACAATTGGCAATGTTCCATCCGGAAATGAGACACGGCATACTCGCTCAAAGCACCACGACTGAAGCCTGACGCGCCAGCGAAGGCAATATTGGTGGAATCCTTCGCTAGCGCTTCAGGCTTAAATAATCTGGCCTAATCTTCATCCGAATTTGCCAGGCGCCGTTCGAGTTCGAAGAATAATGTCACTGCGTACTCGACCACCATATTCCTGCAAAGTCGTGTGTAATCGCGCGTTGCACTCAGCGCGTGCACACCGTACTCGTCGTCGCTAAGGATGGCGTACAGGCATTTCGCCAGATTCTTAAATTTGGCGGTAATCACACGTTTGCGAGTCAGGTAATCGATGGCCTGACCACATTTTTCAAGCGGTGTGCCATTGCCGAGGTGCGGTTTGCGTCGACGCAGTTCCTTTCCGACGCTCTCGTGGAGCCTTTCGAAGAAACTACGGATATGCCGCATCGTAGCGACCTGGTCGAAAGCGTCGGATTGACTCTGCAACTCCGTGTCGATCTTCTGCAGAATTTCGTTCAGCTCTGGATTGAACCCGTAATCGGTGATCGACTTTTTCAGCGACGCGATGTCCTGACTCATCCCCGGCGGTTCGGCCAACATTTGCTCAGCAAGTGACGTCATGCGTTTGGTCAGCTCACTCAGAATCGTGTCCCTAATCGCGTGACTCGAATGCTTGAACTGATCGTGTAGATAGTTGATGTCGTTTCGATCAAAGTCATCCGGATTTTTGAGCAAACGTTCATGAATAAAACCGATGTCGTCGCTCGCTACAGAACTTCGGGTCCGTATGAACTGCGAAGGGCCGAGTAACTCCCACTCGATTGAACGGACAGCATGCGCGATTTCTTCTTGACCTGTTCCACCAGAAACAAGCAAAAGAGCTCGTTTCTGGTCGATCATTGCCAACGCATATTCAGGCGCAGCCCGGCAAATCGCTTTGAATTGTTCGACGGAAACCGCAGGACGCTCGCGGTTGGCAATTAACAGGCCAATGGTCGTTTCGATACTCCGCTGGAGTTCGTTTTCCGGCTGTGCTGGTAGCGAAAACTCTGCCACGATCGGCACTCCATCGCGAAACTGTTATTTTCCGCTGTCCCGAAAGTACTCGAGCGATACCGTCTCTTCCGATTCGATATCACGTTTCGCGTAAAGCTTCAGCCCTTTGCCGCCGCTCGTTTCAGAGTATTCGATCCGGAATGGAACCAATCCTCTCGGAACGCGCACTGAACGAGACAATTCCTGGTAGGGATGGGCTAAGCCGTTGTCAATCACCAGCTGATCATCAATATACAGCTTACTGCAATCGTCCGAGCCCAAGTACATCCGGTAGACGCCGGCGTCCGGAAACTTCATGTAGCCGGTAAATACGATGGCAAAGTTCGTTGCTTCTTGATCGATAATTCCTTCGTATGAGACGCCTTTTGTTGTACCAGTTTCGACAGCGATGAGTTTTGTAAAATCAGGTAGCGAGGCGAACCTTCCACGGTACAGCGCGTAGTCGAGCCCTGTTTCCTTATCGCCTTCCGCTATCGTTGTTTCACTTTTCTTTTGGGCCAGTTCGATTTCGCCCTTCATCGTTTCCCCATCTCGATCCCATGACAATTTGAGCTGATCACCAAGCTTGTGTTCGTACAATTGGAACAGCCAATCCACGCCGGTTTTGACGGGATTTTTGTTAACAGCCAGCAAGACATCCTCCTCTCGTAGTCCCGCTTGCCAGGCTGGCGATTCCTTGACGACACGTTTGACACTCGCCATTTCTGCCAGTGTGTCAATTTCAAGACCAACCCAGAAATCACCAATCACCTCCGGCTGGATCAAATACGGTAACACCATTCGAATTCGGTCGACAGGGATGGCCCAGTTAATCGACTCCTCTTCGAAACTCTTCTGGGAAACGACACCGATGAGGTGACCTTCGGCGTTCAACAACGGCCCCCCCGAGTTCCCTCGATTCGAGCTGGCATCGAATTGGATGAAATCGGGCCGACCGCCCGTGCTCTGGTGCCTCTTCAGGGCCGCCTCTTGCATTTCGTTGCGCCAATACGACTTCACAAAAACGTTGGGCCAAGAAGGATCGATCGATGGAGAGTTAACAATGCCTGTCGAGAATACGACACCGCGGCCACCGGGATTGCCCCCCACAACGATCGGCTCACCAGGTCGCAGGTCATGGCTGCGTCCCAATGAAATGACGGATTGAACATTCGCAGCATCGACTTTCAAAACGGCGATATCCCGTTCCGGTAGTCGCCCGATGATTTCGTAGGGGACTCGTGTCAGCCCAAAGAGCACAACACCTGGAAAGTTATTGGTGACGTGATCCGCGGTGATGATATAACCTCGGCTGCTAATGACCGCGCCACTGCCCGAACCGAGGTTTCCATTCCCTTCGTCCGCAAATACGGGAACGACAGCCTGCTCGATGCGCTGAATCAGCTTGACCGTCGGTGTATGGCGAGGCGAATCATCGGCATTGCTAACAAGTTGCAGCGAAACCAAGAGCAGTCCGAGGCATACGATCTGTGTTCTAATTGGCATTGAGCTTCCTTGTCGTGTCTTGAATTGTCGGTCGGATCTTAAGAAAGCAACTTTCCTGCCGGTAGCCAAATTCCGCTTGCCTGTGTTGGTGGAACTTCAGCTTACGATGGCGCATTCCCTGGAGTCACCAAGTGTCGTCAATCTTAATAGGATGCGTGGAGATGTCCACAAACCTGCCACGGTCATTTCAACCGATCCCCATTTCTGATTTCCAACCCTGACAGCGGTTGAACAGCCCACGGCAATATCGTGATTCGCTACACTGAAAGTGGCCGCCGCAACACTGACGTACGGGGCATCGCGTCGTCAAAGGAACATAACAGTAACCGGAATCCCTGTACCATGTCGGCAGATGCACGACAATCGAAACCGACTTGCAAGGTCTGTGGCACTGCTGACGTCGCAGACCTATTTTGGGATGGGGCACTGTATTGCAATTCATGCTTGCAACGAAAATTTCCACGAGATGTGGTTGAGTGGCATCGCCGTCACGCAAAACTTGAAGAATCCCGCCAAGAGTATGGAAGCTTGTTCGGTATTCTCTTCACTTCGATAGTTTTTGCGGCAGGAGCAATGATTGGGGGCCTCATCACAGCCATCACCTCAAGCGGTTCAAACTTTCTTATTCCTGCTGGATGTTTCGTAACGGCTATAGCGACTTTCGTCCTTCGGGAGCGACTTATCAAAAGTTTGGTCGCAACGAAACGACAAGGGTATGAATGCCAGCTAAATGTCCTCTCCTATTTGGGCATGATATGTCTGAGCGGAATGCTTGGCGCCATCATTGGTGGAATGGGAATTCAAGCGTCGCTCGTCTTTGCAGCGTTTGTCGGCGCGTTTACCGTGCTCTACCTCGGCATCATGCTGATGGCGGCCCGATTGGATAGAATGGTTCCCCGGATCTGTGTATTTAATGGCCGTGTGGATGCCGATATTGCCGGGCTGCACGTTGTGCATCGTCTGGAAGAATGCACGTGGTATTACGGAACTGTTTTTGATGACTGGACGGGAATCTTCAGCAGGGGCACTAGCACGATCGTGATACGTGTGCCCTATGTCGCCTGGACGGGTTGGACGATTGGTTTAGGGATCGCAGTTGGCTCCTCTGATGAACTGTACTCGATATGGGAAGGGTTTCTCTGCGCGGTAAGCGATGAGCATCAGAATCTCAGCAGAGAAGTGTAGCGAAGCTATTGCTAAGCTATAGGGACACAGCGCCAGGTCGGGACTTGCCCTACGCTTGCTGCCTTCGCTGGGCGATTTGGTGCCAAATCAACCCGACGCCAATCAATCCGCCGCCGATGACCCAGTAGCGAGCTTCCACGCTGAACGCCAGAAACAAGCAGGCGGCCAGTCCCACAAACGCGATCCAACGGGGATACAGTCTTTCGCTGTCGGGCAGTTTGAGAGCAGCCAGGTTCGTCAACGCGTAATAAATGAGGACCGTAAACGCACTGAATGACCACGTAGTTTTTAGATCACCGACAAGCGCGATTCCGGCAATCACGAACCCAACGAAGATGATGGCTGCGGTCGGCCGCGTCTGCGACTTATCGAGCTGCGCAAACAGTCTCGGAAAGTCCCCACGCCTCCCCATCGCCAACACAACTCGCGACAGACCCAACAGCAGGTTTAGTAGAACGCCCGCCATGGCGACCACAGCACCGACGGCGATGATCAAACGTGTTTGCGGTAAGGAGAATTCGCGGGCGGCAGACTCTAACGGGGCGCCGGCCGCCTGACTTGCGTCACCCAATTCCGCGGCTCCGACTGCTCCGACCGCGACTGCAGCGACCGCGAGATAAACCAACATGGAAACCGACAATGTCGTGATCACCGCAATCGGAATGTTGCGCCGGGGATCGTGAATCTCCTCTCCCAGTGTGGCGACTCGGCCATAGCCGGTGTAGGCGACGAACATGAGCGCACACGCCTGCAGAATCTGCGGCGGCATTGTTTCCGACGAGAAGAAGAATGGTTGCCAATGCAGTTCGCCCTGTTGACTCGCAACCGGCAAACCAGAAACGACGAAATAGGACAATGTCACAAGGGTCGTCAGTACCAACAGCGTATTAACCACATTGGTCCGCCGCAGACCGGTAATAACCAGCACGGTCATCACCACGACCAAACCGACTGCGACTGCAACGCCGGTGAACTGATCGCTTACGCCGCTGAGGTTCAACAGGTAATTGGCAAATCCGAGCGACGCAGTCGCCGCCGATGCGCTTTTGGCGAGTAGAAACATCCACCCGGCAGTGAAACCGAAGCGGGGCCCAAGATAGCGGTAACCATATTCGTAAGTCCCTCCACTTACCGGATGGCTTGCCGCTAACTGCGCACTATTGAGGCCGTTGCAAACGGCCACGAACCCGGCAACGACGATCGCCAAAACGATTGAAGGCCCCGTGATGCCTGCACAAATGCCAATGCTGACGAAAACGCCGGACCCGAGAATGGCCCCGAGTCCGAGCATTGTCGCCCCGGCAACGCCTAGTTCCCGACGAAGGCGTGCGGGGGACGAGTCTGCGCTATGCGGAGCGTTCTGTTCCATGAGAAGTGGTCCCAAGACCCTCTGGTGCGTCGTAAAAACTCTGGTATGGCAGGTTCAAGAACACGCACAACCGGGTTTTGACACGCTGGAGTCGACATCCAATTGACTGAGAATAATCAGGGAATCGTAATCGCGGGAAAGTGAGAATTCCACGGAACGACTTCGAGACCCGAAGGTCTGCGTTTCCTCACTTCGGACATCGCCGGAAACCGATCAATCGCATTCCGAGTTGTCATGGGGACCGAGTTCGAAATCGCTGGAATCAACAGGCATTGATGTCGCAGCGATTCCTGTCTTCACCGATTCGACATCTCCTGACATAATTCGCATCGAGTGGGCCTTGGGGAGTTGTTAGCCGTTAAAGTTTACCTTTCCCGATCAGTTGCCTATCTTTTCCCAAACTTATCAGTCTATGTGACTCTGACATTGCCGTTGGGAAAGATGATCGGGTGAATCGGGTCTGTATAAGCCGTGAAGCTGTTAACGTTTCACAGCCGATATCATCAATCGGCACAATCGACAGGAACCGAAACTGCGCACGACTTGCCTCCCGTCCCGCTCCACTAGTGGCATCTATGATTTCACCGCAAGCGATCACTCGACGCCCTCGACTCCGCGAATTGTTCGGTCATCGCAGCCGGCCTGCTATACCAAGGACGTGTTCCGTCCACCTCGTCGGAATATGTGGCTCGGGAATGAAGGCTTTGGCCGAATTGCTGCTGGATCGCGGATTTCACGTCACCGGCTCCGACGTGCAAACTCCCAGCCCTTCCATGCAGTTAATGCAGCGACGGGGACTGCGCGTCCACCAAGGGCACCAAGACCAGTTCGTACCGAAAAACGTCGACCTGCTCGTTTACAGCCCGGCTGTGGCGGAGGAGAACCCCGAGCGGCAACGCGCCCGAAAGCTGGGGATCCCCGAGCTGTCTTACGCCGAGATGCTCGGCTGTTTGATGCAGGATTGCACCGGAGTATCGATCGCCGGCACGCATGGAAAGAGCACAACGACGGCGATGGTGGCTTCAATTCTATCCGACGCCGGGTTATCGCCGTCGGCGATTGTCGGTGCCGAGCTTTGCGGCCGCAAGAAAAGCGGCTGGTCGGGTGAGGGGGGCCTATTCGTCGTCGAAAGTTGCGAATATCAGCGAAGTTTTCTGCAGTTGTCTCCGTCGGTTGCTGCGATTTTGAGTATCGAAACCGACCATTTCGACTATTTCGCCAATCTTGAGGAAACAATCGAGGCGTTTGGCGACTTTGCAGAACGCATTCCGTCTGACGGGTGCCTATTGATTCCCGGTCATTGCGCTGCCTCGAAAACAGCAGCAGCGCGTGCCAATGCAGAGGTTTTGACTTTCGATCTCGAATCCACCGCAGACTGGTGGGCAGCCGATCTCAGGCCGACTCAGGACGGAACACGGTTTCGAATCTTTTATCGTGAAAAATATTTTACAGAAGCGACGCTGCCAATCCCTGGCAAGCACAACGTCGTGAACGCATTGGCCGCCGCGGCGATCAGCCACCGATTGGGTGTCGATGCGAAGGATGTCCGGGAAAGTCTGCGAGAGTTTCGGGGAATACGCCGGCGATTCGAACGGGTCGGATCGTGGCGGGGCGTCACGCTGATCGATGACTTCGCCCATCATCCAACGGCGGTCAAAGCCACTTTACGTACCGCACGCGAGCAATTTGCCCAGCGCCGGATTTGGTGCGTGTTTCAGCCGCATCAGGGATCGCGGATTGTCAACTTGATGGACGAATTCGCAGAAAGCCTGACGCTGGCGGACAAAGTCGTGATTGCCCCGATTTACGCAGCCCGCGAACATTCTGGCGTTGAAGCCGGCCAATTGGAAAAAGAGCTTTGTGAACGGGCAATTTCCCAGGGAGTTGACTGCCGTTTTGTGCCATCCCTTGACCGCATGATTGCAACTTTAGAGGATGAGACACGTCCAGGCGACGTATTAATCACAATGGGGGCAGGAGACATCGACCGGGTCCAGCATGAGTTCACTCGACGACTTCAGCGAGATCATTAGTAAAGACGTCCCCCTGGCCCCGTTTACTTGGCTGAAAATCGGGGGAAAAGCCGAATTTCTGGCCGAGCCCCGCAACGCCGACGAGCTGACCGGGCTGGTGCGTACTTGCTACGACAGCGAGATACCCGTTCACGTGATTGGCGGCGGCTCTAATCTGCTGATACGCAGTGAAACGGTCAAGGGTGTCGTGATTCGCATATCCGACCCATCGTTCGCAGAGGTTTCGGTGGAAGGAACGACGTTGCGAGCCGGTGCCGGGGCCATGCTCTCCCAATTGATTTCTGCCAGCGTCCGGTCGGGGCTTTCGGGATTGGAAACCCTCGCGGGGATTCCGGGCACAGTTGGCGGTGCGTTACGAGGCAATGCCGGCGGACGCGGGGGCGATATTGGGCAATTCGTGCACCAGGTCACTGTTCTCACGGCAAAAGGTGAGAAATTCGATCGCGCGGAAGACGAGCTTTCCTTCGCCTACAGGACCAGTAGCATCAACGAACTGGTCATTCTGGAGGGCGTCTTCCAATTGCAGGAAGATGATCCTGAAAAGATCACGCAACGGATGCGTAAAACCTGGATCATGAAGAAGGCGTCGCAGCCGTTGACGTTTCAATCGGCCGGTTGCATCTTCAAGAATCCACGTGGGCTCAGCGCTGGCGCCTTGATCGAGCAGGCCGGCCTGAAAGGGACTCAGAAGGGCGCAGCCGAAGTGAGCGACCGACATGCGAACTTCATCGTCACCAATGAAGACGCCACCGCAAACGACGTCATGCAGTTGATCGAAACGATCCAGGCGAAGGTGGCCGAGCAATTCGGCGTGGAACTCGAATTGGAAATCGAGATTTGGTGACTTCGTTCGGCAGGGCGTCTCGGTCCGGGCCGGTTTCAACGCCTTGTGACGCATTACGCTGACTCTGCAGTCGCGGCACGAAAACACGCATAACCAGGCCGCAGCACGAGCTTTATGCAGTGAGCCCCGGCATTATTCGGCTGAAACTGGGGTAGCCGCGATTCTATGATTTCAGTCTAATCTGCCGCCGATTTCTACGGACAGTACGGCAGGAACGGCCGACTGTATCAAATAGAACTCATCGAAACTGCCCGGAGCAGGGAGGCGTCCGATGGCACAAGCCGCTAACGAGAAATTGCCCTCGAAAACAATCGTCGTTCTGGCGGGCGGCGAATCGTCCGAACGCGAAATCAGCCTCGCCAGCGGAGAGGCCGTGGTCCGCGCCTTGAAATCGCGCGGGCACAACGTCATTTCTGTTGATCCGGTTTCCGCTGACCTGAGCCGCTTTCTATGGCAGGACGTCGATGTGGCGTTTATCGCACTACACGGATGGTTCGGCGAAGATGGCCAGATTCAACAGATTCTCGAGAACGCCGGAGTTGCGTATACGGGAAGTGATTCGATCGTTTCACGATTGGCTTCCAGCAAGTCGGCATCGAAGGAACGATTCCAACAATGCGGCGTCCCGACCCCGTCGTATGTCTTGATTCATGAATCTGACGATGCGTCTCGCATTCAACGGTGCGCCCGCTCCCTCGGCTTTCCTTTGATCGTCAAACCGGACAGCCAAGGGTCAAGTCTCGGCGTCAGCCTGGTGACAAGTCCGGAGCAGCTGCCGGCAGCACTCACCAAGTGCTTTCACTTCGATTCATTCGGAATTCTTGAAACGGCGATCGTCGGCAGCGAATGGACGTTGGGAATGGTCGATGACCTGATTCTGCCGCTCATTCGTATCGACTCCAAAGATGCGGTTTTCGACTACGAGGCCAAATACGACGACGAGCAAACACAATACCACCTGGAATTCGATGAGCCAGAACAGGTCGTCCGGGAAATCGAATCGGTTGGTCGGCGGGCCTGTGTGTCGCTAGGAACGCGGGGAATTGCCCGCGTCGATATTCGCGTCGACAACCTTCGCCGCCCCTGGGTCCTGGAAGTGAATACTGTTCCCGGCTGGACGGACCACAGCTTGGTCCCGAAGGCTGCCGCAAATGTTGGAATCGACTTTCCGTCACTTTGCGAGCTGGCAATACAAAGCGCTCTGACCGAAGCGCCCGATCGGCGCAGAGCCGAAGAAGTCCGTCCGCGTGACACTCCTGTTTCGAGTATTCGTCCACCGCAGCCAAGCTGAGTTATCAGGAAGATGGGCCCAGAAGTCGCACGATTCCTGTGTGATGTTTCATTTCGAACGTGCTTTTTAAGATAAACGCAGCAATCAATGAGCCCAGGCAAATCCAAAAAGAAGTCACGCACCGCGAAACGAGAGTCGCAGCCGAATCCGCCCAAAAAGGGCGAGCGTGGAAACCTGCTGACTCGCCTCTTGTTTCGACCTCAATTCCTGGTCGCAGTGGTCGCCGCAATTGCACTGACATTCGTTGTCCCCTACGCCATGGAGTACCTTCCGGATCTTAGCGGGCGGGATGAATATCGGGTGACAGCGGACCAAATCGTCATCAATGAACCACCGCATTGGGTTTCGCGTAAAGTTGTTCAGGAAGCGATGAAACGATCGGGACTCGCCGACTCCTTATCGGTTCTGGATTCGGATTCGGCAGAGCAAATCGCGCAGGCCTTTCGCGATCATCCCTGGATCTCCAAAGTCGTAAGTGTGAGCAAGTCGTACCCCGCGAAGATCGAAGTCGAGCTGGAATATCGCCGACCAGTGGCAATGGTCCGGCTTAAGCAGGGACTCTACCCGGTCGACGCAAATGGAGTCTTGCTCCCATCGGCGGACTTCCCCATTTCAGAAGCAGAGCGATACCCAGTGATTGCGAACATCACCTCGACGCCGGAAGGTCCTGAAGGAACTCGGTGGGGAGACGTGTGCGTGACCGGCGGAGCGCGTATTGCGGAAATCATGTTGCCCCAGCCGGCGGAAGACGAAGAAACCCAAGACTTATGGACGGAATTCAAAATCAGCGAGATTCGCGCGCCCAAACGTCAAGCGGCTGATGAGTACGTTGAAGATTTGACATTCGAATTCGTCACGGATGGCGGATCGAGAATTATCTGGGGGCGAGCCCCTGGCAGTTCCCATCCCGGTGAGTTGGAGACCGAACAAAAAATCGGTCGTATCCGGGAATATATCGCCACGTACGGCGGATTGGATGAGCCAGATGGTCCCTACGAACTCGATATACGCCATTGGCAGCATATCTCCCGCATCCCCTTGACCGCCGAACGACAGGGACGCGACCGATTCTAGAGCGGTATACTCTTGGGCGGCGGTGGCGCTCGTGGGAGCCCGCAATCATTGAACAACACGCATTTGTCGCGGCCACAGGTCAGCGTAATACGCCTGTCGTCGTGTAAGCCGTTGACGGTTCCGCGAGACCGCCAGTCGTTGCGAGGACTCAGTTGGACGCGCGTTGATTTGCCGGAGCCGCGCCACCGTTTTGCAATGTTCGTGCAGCCAACTTGAGAGCGGATTGCTCGACCCCGCTTTGCTGCATCTGCCGTAGCGTTGCATCGATGTCGTAGTCAACACGCCGCAATGTAACCTGGCCATCCTCGATGACGGCGTAGGCACAGCGTGGATCGCCGTCGCGTGGCTGTCCGACACTCCCCGGATTTATCACTTGAGTCGTTCCCAAATCCAAGTGGAATTGCACATGCGAATGCCCAACGCACACAAAGTCGGCATCAATGGACTCAAGCCGCTCCTGCCATAACTCGCGACTCTCTGTCAGGTATTCGTCGAAAGGATCGCGAGGCGTGGCGTGAACGAGATAAAACGACTTCCCATCGAGTGCAAATTGCTGAGTGACCGGCAGTCGGCCCAAGAACTTGGAATCTGAACCGGAGAGAATCTCCCAATGGAGCGGCCGTGTCGCAGCCGCCAGTCGTCGCAATCCGCTTCCATTTCGCACAGGAATCCGCTGGGCCACGGCGTGGTCGTGATTGCCACGTACTCCGTAAGATGCGTGGCGACGGATCCAATCAATACAAGGCAGTGGATCCGTGGCGTAATCCACCAAATCGCCAAGGAAGAGGCAGACGTCGAAATTTTCATCGATAGCTGACAAGGCAGGCCAGTTCGAGTGAATGTCAGCCACCAGCAAAATCTTCATGCGCGTATTCTGTCACGAACGTAGCGGATGGTCTAGGTTCTCTTCGAAAAACAAGAGAGCGACCAAACCATTCGCAGCCTGAACGACGGCACGAGTCCCGCCGAACTCCCCCAATGGAAGACGCAGTAGCAGTCCACAAAATGAGTCGATTTATGCAGCTCGGTTGATCCGCACAAATTCTGTGAAGGGAGCCCTGTTTTCCTGCCAGATTCGCCGCAGAATTGCCGAAAACGAATTCTGCAAGTCGAATCCTTTAGGGTACGCATTGACAAGTGTGCTACAATTGTTGCTGGATTCGGTCCTTCCCTTCTATGCTGCAATTCAGCAGATACAGCGATGACTTCCAAATCGGGTTCCGAATTGGGTGGCTCTTCGGCATCGGTACCGGTCGGCCGACCGTTGCCTGTCGGTAGCGATCCCAAAACCGTGATCAACCCGGAGCGTCGACATTCGCCACAACCCCTTGCAGATTCTTCAGTAACGACCGGGTCGGCGATCTGGAATCGTTTATTCCCACCCGAAGTCGAGCTTGGCCAACCGGTTGCAGTCGATGCGCCGGTCGGTATCGAATTGGGGCATTTCGTCATCGAGGAGCGAATCGGCATGGGCGGAATGGGAGCCGTTTTTCGGGCCCTCGACGTGCCATTGCAACGGATCGTTGCCTTAAAAGTCCTGTCACCGGCCCAATCACGCGATAGCTCGGCGGTGGAGCGCTTCAAAAACGAAGCGAAAGCCGCTGCGAGGCTCGATCACGACAATATCGCCCGGGTCTATTACGTGGGCGAAGATAAAGGCCTGCATTTCATCGCCTTTGAATTTGTGACGGGGACAAATGTCCGCGATCTGATTCGGGAACGTGGCCAACTCGAACCCGAAGATGCCATTAATTATACCCTGCAGATTGCTTCCGCATTGAAGCACACATCGGCGTGCGGGTTGGTGCACCGGGATATCAAGCCCTCGAATATCATCATCAGCCCAACCGGCCGGGCGAACCTTGTCGACCTGGGTCTGGCGCGCAAAGCAAGCACCGAGTCAGCAGCCGATTTGACTGTCGCTGGTACAACTTTAGGAACATTCGATTACATTTCGCCGGAGCAGGCCAAAGATCCGCGAAACGTCGACGTGCGTAGCGACATCTATTCATTGGGATGCACGTTGTATCACATGCTGGCTGGTGAGGCGCCTTATCCCCACGGCACAGTTCTGCAAAAACTGTTGGACCACCAAGGCAAGGAACCACCCGATCCCGCCAAGAAGAACCGGAGAGTCTCGGAAGATCTCTCGGCGATCGTTCGAAAAATGATGGCGAGCGATCCTCGTAGGCGGTACGCAGAACCGGATCAGCTGATTAACGATTTGCTGCTGGTTGCCGGTGCCATGGGATTAAGGGGAATCAACCCGGAAGGGTTGGTCTGGATGTCGTCGAAACCACCGGCGGCCCGATTTTGGGAGCGAAACATCGGCTGGATGGCGACAACCGCGTTGTTGCTTGTCATTGTTTTCATTTTTCAAATGAATCCCAGAATCGGTGTTCCATTTACGGCCAACAACAGTCCTTCAATGGGAACTTCGACATTCGGCTCGGATCCAAACGTCCCCCAAGGCGATGCCAGTTCGGCTTCCACGGGTACGACGGTCGACACGTTAGAGAATGGCGACTCCAGTGGTGGTTTCGCAGAGGGCGCTCCGCTTGACCCAGCGGAATTTGCAGCAACCAACCCGAATACCAATTCCAACGAAAACTCGCTTTCGCCGGTCGTCGACGCGGGCATTGCAGATGGAGCAGCCTCGGGGAACCTGACGGTCGCTGATGGCCCGGGTTCTCAGGACGTACCGACCGTGGCGGAGTCGATCTCATCGCAGTCGGAGCAAATTGACGTCGATCAGATATTCCGGAACCCGTTGCCAACGGAGTTGCGCGATTTAGACCCCGAAAACCACATTGGAAGTCTGATTGACGGAATGGAGTCATCGACGCAGGTCGCCTCATCAACTGTTGATACAACACCGGGCAGCGCAGAGACGAATGTGTTCACTCCGATTCCCTCGCCCCCTGTCACTTTGCAGCAGGAATTGAAGCCCTTTACCGTGAGATCGGTCGATGGAACAGAGAAAAACTACCGAACTCTCGAAGCGGCCTGTACCGAAGCTGCGGACGGCAGCGTTGTTCTATTGGCATTTGACGGCGTGCGCTCCAATGTCGAGCCATTACGAATCGTGAAAAAGTCGATTACGATTCGCGCAGCGACCGGCTACGCGCCGACGATTGAGTTTGTGCCGGCTCATACCGAAGCAGAAGGCTTTCAAACGCGAATGGTGATAATCGATCGAGGCGGTCTCGATGTACACAATGTGAATTTCAATCTGTCTGTCGGATTGGATTTCAATACGGATCAACTGACGTTGTTTTCGTTGCAACACGCAGAAAAAGTACGGCTCAACAATGTTGTCGTTACGGTCGAGAATCCCTCAAATGCAACGGCGGCCATTGTCGATATTGTCCCCGAACCGGGCGCATTGACGGCCGATATTACGCTGATCGATTCGGTCCTGCCTCGCGCCCCGCTCAACCTAGAAGTTACGGGGGCGGTCCTTCGCGGTGAGTGCAATTTGATCGCTATGGCTGATGGAGAATCGTCTTCCATCGTTGTTAAGGATTCCACAGCAACGATCACGGGTTCGATACTAAATGTCGTCGGTGGCCGCGTTGCCCCATCGGCTGATGCACGGTTGGATCTGACGTTGGAACATGTCACCTGCATCGTCGGCGGCAGCCTCGTGCACATGGACAGCGGTTCCGACGAGATTCCCAGGGAATTAATTCCTGTCAAAGTGCAAGCATTCTACAACATTTTCTCTTCGTTCTTTGCCAGCCCATTGATCCGCATGACCGGGAGCACGGACGACACCGACTTTCGGCGGCTGCTCACCTGGAATGGCGACAAGAATTTCTTCGACCGATATACAACGTTTTGGGCGTTTCCGTCCGGCCAAAATACGCTCGATTTCAATGATTGGACCCTGGAATGGGAAGCTGAGCCGCAATCTCGAAGTGTTGGATCGAACAATGATGGCATCGATTGGAGCGAACCTTGGTACGAGAAGCCGCTTTCGGAACTCGTACCGTCCGACCTGGCACTCGATGTTGGTGAGATGAACCCTGCGGCCATGCTCACCGCCGATGGCAGCAATGTCGGTGCAAAACTCGATAAGCTTCCGCTGGCTATCGAGTAGGTTTGCACAGCGATGCACGGCTCGCTGCGGCTTCGGCGCATTCTTACGCACGCCGCCCGCAATTCATTCGAGCGGTGCTCTGAAGAAAAACGTGATCCAAAACCGCATTGCGCGCGTTAACATCAATGGATCGAACGGGTCAGCCAATCTCTTTCTGGCTAGCACTCGATGGCAAGCATTCCGCCCGGCTAAATTACAGACGATTTGGTGTCGGTCAAAACGAATCTCAAGGAGTCGAAAATGACGACAACACCCGAGTGCCCCCAATGCCAACAAACGATGCACGAAGGATTCATTCCAGACTTTAGCTATGGCACCGGGACCGGTAGTGTTCTCCAAACGCTGTGGCACCCAGGTAAAGCGGAAGACAGAACGTTTCTCGGCTTTGGAACGGGTACGGTCAAGATCGAGAAAACAGAGGCGATCAAAGTCACCGCCTTTCGATGCCCCGACTGCGGGCTGCTTCAGAATTACGCCCTGTGACAAACGCAATCAATTGGATGGGGACCAACCTCTGAACCGAGAGAATCGGAGATCGGCACGTGCGAGAGATCAAACCGTTTAAAACTCTTCGAGGCCTGGAACAAGCCATCGACAACGGCGGGCGATTCTACAACCTGTTTTCACATGCTGAAGATTCAGTCGTTTCGCGGGGAGAACTTGCGAAAGCCGCTGGCGTGTATTCAAGCAACGACACAGCGTTTCTGTTCCTGGAAATGGCCCGGCAAGACTTATCCCCATACGAGCAAGATACCGTCGTCGAGATGCTCGAACCGGAGCTACAACGTGAATTTCGCAAACGCCGACCCAAAACAATCGCTCCAGATTTGGTCGACACGGAAGGCAAAGCCGGAACGACAGTCATTATGGCCGGTTACCCCCAATTTGTGGAAAACAAGACTGAGTTTCAGTGCTACATCCAAATACCCGTCATGGTCGGAAAAGTCACGACATACACGCAGATTCCCATCTTCGATCAATTCGATGTTTACGAGGTCTTCAACGACAAACGGATGCAGAAGCCGAGTTCGGTCGTCGCCCGGTCACGGGGCAAACGACTGAATCACGACGGACCGATTCGATTCGGCGGGATCGTGCGCAAGCTTGACTACAATAACGGCGAGGAACGGGTTCACAACTTCTATGTCGAGACGGTATTCTATACCAAGCTGCAATCAACATAACGATTCGCAGAAACGATGACCCCAAAAATGTTGGGGGCTGGTTGACCGGTAGGATTGCTCTGACCTTAGAGAAATCGATGAGAAACAATTTCCACGCGACCTGTAGCCGCAGACGGTTCCTTCGAGGAGTCGGCATATCGCTCGCATTGCCAGTTTTCGAATCTCTTGGCCCAAAACCCATTCGTGCAGAACCACAAAACTCCCCTCGAGCCCGCCGATTCGTTTGCGTCGCGCCTGATTATGGCGTTCATCCAGAGAGCTTTTTTCCGCAACAAACCGGCCGCGACTATCGCATGCCCACCGTCCTTAGGACGATGGAGCGTCATCGCGACGATTTTTCGGTCTTTTCACAACTGGATCATCCCGGTGTTGGAGGCGGACACGCTTGCACACGGACCCTTTTAAATGGTGTGAAGGCCGGCGAGGCCGGCGGTGACCGACGGCTGCTGTTGTCGCTTGACCAGTATTTGGCGGAACGGGTCGGCGTGCAAACGCGATTTCCCGCCGTTGTTACCGGTCGCGGGGCGCCGATTTCCTACACACGCGCGGGCATTCCTGTTCCTTCGGTGGAGCAGCCTGACCTGTTATTCAACTTGCTGTTTGTCGAGGCCGACAAGAATTCAAAACAGCGACAGCGGCAATCATTCAGCGACAACTCGAGCATCCTCGATGTGCTGTTGCAGGATTCTCGCTCGCTAAAAAATCAACTCGCCATCAAGGACCGTGCGAAACTCGACGAGTATTTGACTGCCGTCCGTGAGACGGAACGCAAATTGGTGCGACGACGCGATTGGATCGATATCCCCAAACCCAAGGTCAAGTCACCCAATATCGATGTCGATGAATTCCAATCGGATGAGTCTTACGACATGTCGCTGTTTTACGAAATCATCGTGTTAGCTCTGCAAACTGAGTCCACTCGCGTCCTGACTTATCAGATGCCCGGCGGCAACCGACGCTTTTCGTTCGAAGGAATTACGCTCGGGTATCACACTCTCACACACCATGGACAGGACCCCAAACGCGTCGCGCAATTGGAGATCATCGACTCTTATTACCTTTCGCATCTCGCCGGCTTTATCGATCGGCTAAAAAATGTCAGTGATGAACAAGGCCGCCCCTTGCTGGACAGCACGATCGTGTTTTTCGGCAGCGGAATGGGGAATGCCAGTTCGCATAGTAGCCGCAATCTTCCCGCCCTCGTGGCAGGCGGTGGTTTTCGGCACGGCAGCCACCATGCTTTCCCCAAGCAGGGAAAGAATGGGACTCCGATAAGCAATCTCTACGTAACGCTGCTGCAGCAGCTGGGAGTCGAAACTGACGCATTCGCAAGCAGCAATGGCAATCTCAACCATCTCTTGACCTGAGTGCGGTTCGAGTGACTGCGTCGATACTCCAAAGTTCGTGTTATGATCATTCCCATGCGTCGTTCATCGTGGCTAACACTGCTGTTGCTGATAGCGATACTGCCATCTAAGCACATTCGCTGTGACGACCGCGAATTCATTGAGACGGTCCGGCCATTTCTACGGACGTACTGTATTCGCTGTCACGGTCCGGCAGAACAACACGGCGACCGCCGGTTCGACACCCTGTCGCTGGACTTTTCCAACGCACAGAACGGTGAGTTGCTGCAGGATATTCTCGATCAGCTCAATCTTGGCGAGATGCCCCCTGATGACGAACACCAGCCGACAACGAACGAGATCAAAGCAACGGTCGCACTACTGACTCGAATCCTGGACGACGCACGGGAAGCGTCACGCTCAAACGCCGGCAAGGTTGTTCTCCGGCGTCTTAACCGCACCGAATACCTGAACACGGTGCGAGACCTGTTTGATTTGAACATGACCGACTTTGATCCGACCGTCACATTTCCCATGGATAATGTTGTCGATGGATTCGACAACATCGGCGAGGGACTGTTGACCTCTGATTTTCTTCTGGCCCAGTACTTGGAGGCAGCCGAACAGATCGTTAACAAAGCGATCCGCCCCGGCCCACAACCAAAAATCACGCACATCATCGCCGATGGTGCGCAAATTCATGGTGGCGGAATTTCTGATCAACGTGGATTCACGAGAGCTCTTGTTCGCGACCAATCCACGCGAGCCTACGTGAAACAGAAGTTTCGTGGCGTCGAGGAAGATGGTGAGTATATCTTCCGTGTGCGTGCCTACACTGTGCGTTGGCGAGATCACCGGTATAACCTCGATGAATTGGACTATGACCCTGCCGAAGAGCCGCGGATTCGAGTGCTTGCGGTCTCGCGAAGCCTCGGCGCCGTGGCGACACGTGTGATCGGCGAACACGAAATCCGCGACAGCGAACCCGTCGATGTCGAAGTTCGCGGTTTTTTGCACAAGGGCTACGAATTTGCCGTGGAATGGGCCAATGGCCCGCGTGGTTCACAAAAACGGATCATGCGCAAGGTATTCCCGCACTATCTGCCGGAAGATACCGTTCTACTCGCCCGGAACCCTGTCGAAATGTACCTTGGTTCGGCACCCGAGTTGCGTTTGCATCGGCTGGAATTGGAAGGCCCCCATTATCAAGAGTGGCCACTGCCTGGTTTCGCGCGCTTCTTCGGGGATGCCCCCCGGCATCCAAATGCAGGATACCTTAGAGAATCGTTGCGGCGCTTCGCGACCCATGCATTTCGGCGGCCGCCCGACGATGAAAGACTAGAACCGTATTTGCAACTTGGAATCAATCGCTTCAAGAAAACTGGTGATTTTTGGAACTCGGCCAAGTTCGCAATGCGCGCGATATTGGCATCGCCTTCATTCCTGTACTTGGTCGAACCACAACCGCCTGACGTCGCTGAACAGCAGCCGGCACGGCTAAACGGCTTCGAACTGGCATCACGCCTGTCGTATTTTCTGTGGAGTTCCATGCCGGACCAGGAACTTTTCGAGATTGCAGCAAAGGGTCAATTGCATCAGGCCGACGTCCTCGCAAATCAAGTCGAGCGCATGCTGGATGATAACAAGTCGCAAGCGTTCGTCCGGAATTTTGCAGGGCAATGGCTCCAACTTCGAAAGCTGGGCGAAATGCCCCCCGACCCTGAAGCCGATCCCGACTATTATGCCCACAATCTTGAATCGGCCATGCGTGAGGAAACGATTCTCCTGTTCAAACACCTGCTAACGAACAACGAGAGTGTTATCCGCTTTGTCGATGCAGATTATACGTTCGTCAACGATGCATTGGCCCGGCATTATGGCATGGAGCCAATCGAAGAACCGGGTTTTCAACGTGTTGCATTGGCCACTGGACTGAGTCGCGGTGGATTGCTGGGGCACGGCAGTGTACTCACACTCACTTCGAACGGAGTCGAAACACAACCGGTCACTCGCGGAGTATGGGTGTTGGAGAATCTTCTGGGCACGCCCCCGTCACCACCTCCGCCGGATGTCCAGCCCGTCGAACCGGATATTCGCGGCGTGACGACAATTCGTGAGCTGATGGCAAAGCATCGTACAATCCAAACCTGCAACGAATGTCACCGAAAGATCGATCCCATTGGCTTGGCCTTGGAGAATTTTGACCATCTCGGCCGTTTCCGAACGCGGTACTCGGGGCAGTCGCTCATCGACCCTTCTGGTGAAATGCCCGATGGCTCACAGTTCAACGGTGCAGACGGCATCCGCGATTACCTGCGTGCACGCCCGCAGCAATTCACACGATGCCTCACCGAGAAACTCTTGAACTACGCACTCGGTCGAAGACTGGCATTCACCGATCGTCACGACATTGACCACATCGTCACGGAGTCGGCGAAGTCCGGTTATCGCTTTCGAGATCTCGTGCATCTGATCGTCAGCAGTCCCAATTTTAGAACGAGATAGTGGATCACCATGAGCTTTGCTCGAACGATACTGATCGTCGCCATCGTCACATGCAGTTGGTTACCAGTTTCTGCAGACACGATCCGCCCTAATATCATCCTCATCATGGTGGATGATATGGGCCGCGACTGGGTCAGTTGCTATGGCGCCGATCACCAAACTCCTAACGTCGATCGCTTGGCACAACAGGGATTGCGATACGAAACGGCCTGGTGCACGCCCATTTGCACACCGACTCGCGTGACGCTTCTAACCGGTCAATACCCGTTTCGGCATGGTTGGACTCACCACCACGACGTGCCCCGCCGCGGCGGGATCGGTTTGGATTGGA
>JANQRQ010000332.1 GCA_028284485.1 Planctomycetaceae bacterium
AAACGGAAGACCAGATCGACCTGGCGATGGTCTTCGGGACAGGCTTTGCGCCGTTTCGCGGTGGCCCAATGCGATTTGCCCGATCCGTTGGTCTCGAAAAAATTGTGGCTTCGCTGAATGAATTCGCTGTTTTACATCCGCGATTAGCGCCCAGCGAAGCGCTGCAGCAATTGGCGAACGGAGAAGCCAGCCAAAGCGATGCATCCGAGAGCTCGTTGGGACAAGTCGTGTGAACGGGTTGCCCGCCAGCGAAACTTGTCGGGAGCCGGATATGCTACACACATCGGCGCTTTCACCACACTGAAAGCACTCAGGCGAGAATCGGCTGAATGACGTTTCCATGCACGTCGGTCAGGCGGAAGTATCGCCCCTGAAACTTATACGTCAGTTTCAAGTGGTCGATTCCCAAACAGTGCAGCATGGTTGCATGAAAGTCATGCACGTGTACCGGGTTCTCGGTCACGTTATAACTGAACTCGTCTGTTTGTCCGTAGGTGAATCCTGGTTTGATCCCACCACCAGCGGCCCAAATGGTGAAGCAACGTGGATGGTGGTCCCGCCCATAATCAGACGCTGTTAACGTGCCCTGGCAGTAAACGGTGCGGCCGAACTCTCCCCCCCAAATCACGAGCGTGTCTTCCAGTAATCCGCGTTGCTCAAGATCGAGAATCAAACCTGCTGAGGCCTGATCAGTCGCCTGACATTGCGTACGGATATCGGTCGGCAGTTTCGTGTGCTGATCCCATCCGCGATGAAACAGTTGAATGAATCGCACGCCACGTTCCGCTAAACGTCGAGCCAACAAACAGTTTGCCGCAAACGTCCCCGGTTGTTTGGAATCGGCACCATACAAGTCGAAGACGTGCTCCGGTTCGTCGGCGACATCGGTCAGTTCCGGCACGGACGTCTGCATACGGTAGGCCAATTCGTATTGTGCAATGCGCGTCGCGATTTCGGGATCGCCATAATCTTCATACTTTTGACGATTCAACTGATTCAAATCGTCCAGGAATCGACGGCGCCGGGCATCTGTCAATCCGGGTGGATTCGAGAGATACAACACCGGATCGCCGGTCGAGCGAAACTTCACGCCTTGATATCGCGTCGGCAAAAAACCACTGCCCCACAAACGGTCGTACAACGGCTGACCACCAGATCCGGAAACCATGGCCACAAATGCTGGAAGGTTCGAATTCTCACTTCCTAAACCGTACGACAGCCATGCCCCCATACTCGGGCGACCGGCAAGCTGAGCACCTGTTTGGAAAAATGTGATCGCAGGATCGTGATTGATCGCCTCGGTATGCATCGACCTGATAAAGCACAATTTGTCAGCGATGCTCGAAATGTGGGGTAACAACTCGCTGACCTGAGCTCCACTTTGCCCATGCCTGGCAAAACGAAAGATCGACGGCGCGATTGGAAAACTTTCCTGCCGGGACGTCATACTGGTCAGCCGCTGCCCGCGGCGAACAGAATCGGGTAATTCGTCGCCGCGCTTCGAACGAAGCGATGGCTTGTTGTCGAACAAATCCATCTGCGAAGGCGCCCCCGACTGAAACAGGTAGATGACCCGTTTCGCCTTGGGAGGGAAGTTGGGCATGTCGAATGGCGACGCCGGTTTACCGACCGTGTTGTTAGCATTTGCAGTTGCCGAATCTGATGCCAACAGCGATGCCAGGGCGGGGAGGCCGACGCCTGCGCCGGTACGGCCGAAAAAATACCGCCGATTGATCCCGAGCCGATTGTTGATTTCCGCGTCCATAACCCCATCGTCCTTGCAGATGACGAAACTCCATCTTGTATGGTGTCATGCGGGCCGACGAAGAGCAATAACGGATCGAAGAATTCTGACCGGCAGATGTCGGAATGGTCGTAATCGGTGGTTCGCACAAGAAGACCTCGCCGGCATAGCCATGAACAAGTTAATCATCGCAAAGGCCGAGTCGTTCTTGTCGGTTGCCGGCGGCAGGTCGCCTACGCGGGACACAATTCGCGCGCCGGGCTCTCGGGCTCGTCCAATGTCGCACGACCGCTCGAAACGAGATCTTGGATGGCTTGCTCCATCGTCTGCATTCCGACCTGACGGTTCTTGGCTGCGATCGTTGGCAGGAGATGAAACGTTCCTTCTCGCACGCTTGTCCGAACATTTCGGTTGGCCGTTAAGACTTCAACAGCCGCGACACGCCCGCGCCCATCGGAGGTACGCAACAAGCGTTGAGAAACGACGGCTCGCAGGCAATCTCCCAAAAGAGCCCGCATCGAAGCTTGCTGTTCCACGGGAAAAGAATTGACCATGCGGGCCAGCGTTCCAGCTGCCGTCGATGCGTTTGATGTTCCCATGACGAGTTTCCCGTCCTCTGCAGCTCGCAAGGCCGCTCGAATCGTCTCTTGGTCCCGTAGTTCGCCGACAAGAATCACATCGGCGTCTTGACGGACGGCGTGTTCTAATCCCGCTAGTACGCTCGGGCAATCGATGCCGATCTCTCGCTGCTCGACAAGCGATCGGCCATGGTTATGTAGAAATTCGATCGGATCTTCCAAGGTAATGATGTGCTTCACATCGCGGCGGTTGATGCAATCGAGCATCGCTGCCAGTGTCGTCGACTTTCCACACCCAGACGGTCCTGTTACCAAAACCAAGCCATGGTCCAAGCACGTCAGTTCCTCGACGATCGGCGGGAATGAAAGAGCCTCAATCGTCGAAACTTCACACTTTATATATCGGATTGCAGCCGCATAACTGTTTCGCTGCCGGTGAACATTGAAACGAAAACGCCCCAACCCTGGAATGGCCCAAGAGAACACGACATTCTGTTCCTGCGCGAGCCGCCGTTGTTGCGTCTCGTTTAGATTCTGTCGGCACATGCGCTCGATGACGGAAGGCGTCAGAGCGGGAAGATTCGCCGGCTGCAGGTCTCCAAGAATGCGAAACATCGGCGGAGCCCCGGCCGCCAATAGAATGTCGGATGCTCCACTGTCGACAGCGGCATGAAGAAGATCGTTGATTTCCATATTTGTTTACTCTGGTCGGCGCTGTCTTATTCTTCGTTAGGCCTCAGCCTTTCTCGAACGTTTCGAACTTCCCGTGGAGCACTTCTCAGAATTGCGGCTGATATGACGCGGACGGCTCATGCGGTGAGCGATTGAGACGGTCTCCCAAGCAGGTGATAAGCAACGGTTGCAAGACTCTCGAATGCGTTAAGCACGTCACAGTAAAGTTGTGTCTTATGAGGGAACGCATGCGAAGTAGAAACGCGTCCTAGCAATGGGCATGGCAAACAACGCGATTCCGACCGGAGTTTTTGGCCTGATAGAGCGCCATGTCGGCGGCACGTGTGAGGTCATCAATCGTCGATGTTTCCGGCCCGAGTTCGGCGAGTCCAATACTCATCGAAGCTTTGAGTTGTTCTCCTTGGAAGTCATAAACCTGAGATGCTACGAGTTCTCTCAAATCCTCAGCAAATTCCTGAGCTCGCTCGACATCGTCATGCGGAAGTGCGCAAATGAACTCTTCGCCGCCGTATCTGCCGACGACGGCATATTCGGGAAAGACCGCGTGAAACATGTTGGCCACCGCGCTGAGCACGTGGTCGCCGGCCTGGTGACCGTAAGTGTCATTCAACTTCTTAAAGTGATCCAAATCGCACATCATCACTGTGAGGTGCGCCGAGTTCGACTTTGACTCTTTGACGGCGTCCTCCAATTCTTCCCGAAAGCTGGCATGGTTCAACAATCCGGTTTGGCCGTCGTATCGAGCCATCTCCTCGATTCGCTTGAATAGCTGAGCGTTCTTAATTCCAAGGGCATAATTTGTGGCGAGGATATACAGCAGCTTCAAGAACGACTGCGAATCTTGCTCGACTTGGTCGACGATCATAAGTCCCAGCAATTCGCCGCCGACTGCGAGCGGTGCGATCGCGTCAGGAAGATGGGGTTCTTCCTCCAGAATGGAACTTAAGGCGTAGTCTGCTTCGATGTCACGAAGCGTCAAGATCTGCCTGTTTTCAATGACCCACCCTGCCATTCCGGAATTCGTACGCGGTGTGTATTTGAAGTTGTCGCGAGCGCGAGGAGGCAGGGCGCAGCTCAAGGAGCCCTCGCGGGCATTCCAGTAATAAACGTGGCATTCCGAACATCCCAACGAAGCCTTTGCCGTGCTAATAATCGTGGGAATCAGCGTTTCCAAATCCAGATTCGAAGAGACTCGACGACTGATATCCTGCAGTGTTAACAGCAGCATGGCTTGATCGACCGTATCATCCATCGGTTCGGACAGCAGCGGCACGATGCGTGACGAATGCAATAGTTCCGGCGGTGTCATTTCGCTTTGTCGATTGTTGCCGGTTGGTGCGACGACATCGTCCGGTCGGTCTGAATTCTGTACGGCGAGCTTTGCATTTTCACGCTGCCACCGACGAGTGCGAAGCGCGACAATTCCATTAGTGAAAAGCAGCACACCCGCTGCCAACAGAGGAAATCCCACGGTAAAACTGGTCGCATCCAGGTGCAGGCGTATCCATGCTTCCACAAAGCAAGCGACCGCACTCAAGAATGCAATCGCCATCGACAAGGCTCGACGACCCGTCAAGGCCGCTGCGCAGCACGGAACGGCGAGCACGGCCAACGATGCCGCACCCGGCGTCCAATCCCATGTCGAGCCGAAAAGCGCCGCCAATGTACACAGGCAAACGATCAGCAGGACGTAGGACCAAAACTGTCTCGAAACAAGATTCTCGCGCATTTCTGGTCTGGCTAGCTCACCGCGGCCGCGGTGCCCAACGAATGTTGAACCAACTCCAACAACTCACGCGGACTAAACGGCTTGATCATCACTGCCGTTAGTTTGAGTTCTTCCATGACCTGCTGATGGTCAATTTCGAAACCTTTCGCCGTCAGCATGATCACTGGGATGTTCCGAGTTTGATCGTTCTGTCGCATGAGCCGACAAAGGCCGAAGCCGTCTAACTCGGGCATCTGTAAGTCGGTAATCACCAAGGCCGGCGGGTCCTGCTCAATGTGCTTCCAACCCAACTGTCCGTTCGCCGCTGTGACGACTTCGAAACCGGCCTTCGTCAATTTCAGGCTGATCGCATGCGTGATAAATGGTTCGTCATCGCAAACAACGATTCTGTCCGCCATGATTAACTCCTTAGAAGTATTCCAGGGGAAGAGGCTGAGGAAACGGTTGAAGAAGCGGAGTTTGTAATCCACTTTGGCCTCTTCGGCCCCAATGGAATCCTAATCGTAAAACATGTTCCTCGATCGACCGTCGACGAAACGTCGATCGATCCATTGTGAACGTGTGTGATCACTTTGCTGACAAGCGTTAACCCGAGCCCGGATCCGTCCGCTTCCATCGATTGTCCGGGAGCCCGGTAAAACTTGTCGAAGATCTTCTGTAGCGATCCTTCGGGAATGCCAACGCCGGAATCTTGAACCTCGATAACGGCGTTGTCTTCATCTGTTGTTTTGCGAAGCGAAATCTGCCCACCAGATTCTGTGTACTTGGCAGCGTTGGAAAGCAGGTTGGTGATCGCCTGCTGCAATAACTCCCGATCTGCAAAAATGACCGAAGAACACTCGTCGAGTTCACTGGTGATCGCCAGTTCCTTCTCGTCGGCGATCGGTTGTACGGACGCAACAGAACACTTCAATATTTCGTCGAGGTCGCAGTTTTCGCGCCGAAAATTGACATCACCGTTTTCGATTCGCGCCAGGACGAGCAGGTTGTTGACCAGCCGGGCCAGGCGATCTGTTTGGACGTCGATGAGCCGAAACGCATCCTGCATTTCGTCCCGGTCGTCAATATCTCCATCCAAGATCATCTCAACGAAGGCCCGTATGCTTGCCAATGGCGTTTTGAATTCGTGTGCGACGGCTGAAACAAGTTCGGTATGACGCGATTCATCAAACGTTTTTGTTCCCGTTTCTTCCAGTGAAACGGCAATTCCGAGTAACGACTGCTCTCGATCGTAAATGCCGGTCGCCGTGGCTCGATAAACCGCATGTTGGTCGCCATGAGGATTGGGGATTTCAGCGACACGCTGTGTTTGCGGCGACTGACCTCCGAGGATCTCACCGACGAGCTGTTCGATTTGCGGAATCCGTTGCAAGTCGAAAGCATTGGTGTCACTCGTTGGGTCAACACTGCCGGGATAGGCAGCCAACCAACGTTTTGCCGAAGAAGTCATGAACTGAAGCCGACCATTCTCATCCAGAATCGCGATCGAACGCGGCAAAGAATCGAATGTGCCTTGAAGTCTTATAAGGTCAAACGCTTTCTCTTGCAGATGCAACTGGAGTTCGCGCGAATTGACGGCAGACTTCTCCAGTTCGTCTTCGCGGCATTGCAGGACTCCTAACGCCTCTGAGAGTATGCTTTGATACAGCCCCGCCTGGGGATGCGCTTGCCCTCGGCTCTCCGATTTGTGAATGGCAGTACGGGCATAGCGTTCGCCTCGTGCAATCGACGTCAACATCGCCAACGTACACAACAAGCAAGTCGCGCCCACAAAACCAGCCGCTGCCGCACTCTCCAACATGAAATAGGTGCAAACCGACATCACAATCCCACAACTGACTGTCGGAGATACGATGCTTTGCAACTGCGCTCGACTCATTCTTAACATGCAAGTCATGGAAGTTGATACTGCGACAAATTGTTCTAGTGTTCGCGTTGATTGACGACTTCAATTCGATAAGCGATTGACGAAAACGCCGCGCAAACTTCCGCCGCAACCGACAAGGATGTCGTCGCTGCGACAACAATCTCGGCGCAAAGCGGTGCAACCGCTATCGAAAACCTAGGTCACAAAAACCGGACTGTCCAACGGCGTTATGGTTGCTTCTACCGCTATTTGAATGACTTTCGTGTGCTGCTTACGCTCGGTGGGGTCGTATGAGCGGGCCATTCCACTTGTCGTATGCGATCAATCCTCAAGGCGACTGCGTCTGTCATAATCGTCACAACAAGAGGCTTCCTGGGCAGGCAGACAACGGAGTTGAGAGCGAGTCGTTCGGGAACCTAGAGCGGTTTACCGTTTTTCTTGCGGGCGTTTCTGGCTCGTGGGAGCCGGCGATGATAGAGCGAAACGCGATTGCCCTGGCCACACCTCAGCGTAATACCCTGTAGGGCGAAGCACTCAAAGCGATCAATGTCGGCGGAATCTTCGAACGCAGGCGGTAAAGCCTTTCGCCAACACCACAGCTGTCGCATGAGTGGCTGATATCGATGGCCGCAATCCGATCGTGCAGCAGGATCGTCGCCGCAGGTCGTCAGTCAGGCGGAAACTGGCGCAGCGAAGTTGCTTTTCTAAGAAAAAAGCAGGCGCGGCAAGGTCCCCTCAAAGCTCCCAGCTTTCCTTGCCGCGCCGTAATGTGCCGTAATTGAGCCTCTTCAAAAGACGGAAGAGGTGGATGGACGAGACATTAGCGCGAGGAGACGCACGAGCCGCGTCAATGGAAACATACGTCACGCCCCGATGGAGTCAAACAGATGTGATCAAAAGAACTATCAAGGTTCAGCATCTTCTATTAACGCATCGGCACAGCTACCTGCGCGAGCTGACCGCCTGACATTCCTCACAGTCGGCACAATCAATCCTGGCGACGGTCTGATTGACTGGTGTGCCGTACACACTCTCGGCTCATTCTCACCGAGAACACACGGAATGGTTCCCATAGCGCTACCCAAACATGCACGAGCCACTTCGTTGCTGGCGCGGAATGGCATGCGAACATGTAGAATCATCGTCTGGTAGAGAAAATTGCGCGCGGGGAAGTTCGCCTTCGTCACAACGTATTACGCTGACTTTTGTCCGCGACAATCGCGTTTCGCTCTATCATCGCCGGCTCCCACGAGCCAGAAACGCCCACGAGAAAACGTAAACCACTCTAGGAATCTAAATGATGTTTGAGCCACACATTCAATCGGTGATTGATCGCGTCAACGCGATTCGCGACTCGGTCGACGACCATTGGCAGATTCCGCGGAACGAAGCACTTCTGTTGTCGCAGATCGCTCGGATCGGGCAGTGTCGGTCATTCTGCGAGATCGGAACGAGCTATGGTTTTTCGACGTTGCACTTCGCAGCCATCGCGCGCGAATTCGGCGGACATGTGCACACGTTCGATATCAGCCAGCGGAAAGTGAACGCCGCAAGTCAGAACTTAACCGACGCCGGACTTATCGACGTCGTCACATTGCATCTCGGCGACGCACGCGAACTTGTCGCCACGATAATGCCGGAGACTCCGTACGATTTTGTGTTTGTCGATGCTGTGAAAGACCAATCGCTGGAATATTTGCAAGCTGTGCTACCGAAAACCGCGCCGCGGTCGATCATTGCCACGGACAACACTCTTTCGCATGCCAGCGAACTCGCCGGTTTTGTCGAGCACTTGCGGCAATTGCCTGGCGCCGTCAGTTGCGACGTTCCTGTCGGGAACGGCTTTGAGTTGACTCTTCTGATGCAGGATTAGCATCATCGTCCCCGCTGACCGGCGTAATCGCGTCAATGGTCGATTGAATGTAACTGCGGTACCGGCGATCGGCATTGGCCAACATCTCGTTCAGGACTGGCAATGCTTCGTGAGCGTCGGGGCCAACCTTTCGCAGGAAATGTAGGGCATAGTAACGACTCGAGCGATCGTTACTTTGCAATGCAGTAATCAGGGCGGGAACGGCCGAGGCGTCGGCCGTGTCAATTCCGCGCAGCCCCTCGCGTGCACCGCGGTAATCTTCTTCGTTGGATAACAGTTCGATCAGTCGCGGAACGGCGGCTTTTGCGGGCTCGCCAATTTCCCCCAGTCGTTCAGCCGCTCTCGCACGGACGACCCAATCGGCATCGTCTAGCAAACGAATAAGAATCGCCACACGTTTCTCTTGATCGCGGACAATCCGCCCCAACGACTCTGCAACGGCTGCCCGTAGTTCGGTTGCCGGACTCTTCAAAGTGTTCATCAGTAGCGGGACAGATTCCTCAGCGCGACGACCGATTTGACCTAATGTGGTAACAGCCTGAAGCTGCAAATCGCCGTCTGACTCGGCGACGATGTTCATCAACGCCGGCACTGCCCTTGAGGCTGCAGAACCAATCTCGCCGAGTGCCTGTGTCGCACGCAGCCTAACGGTTGCCTCCTCATCGGATAGAACGGCTACTAAACCGGGGACGGCATCTTCGGCGGCGGAACCGATTTGCCCCAAAGCCAACGCCGCCGACGCCCGCACGCGCGGATCGTCATCGTTCAAAGCGGCTGTTAACGCGGGAACGGCATTGGGCGCGGGGGAATCCAGCGACGCCAATGCCTCGGCAGCACTTAAGCGGACGTCCGACACATCGTCGGAAAGCGCTGCAACCACGGTTGGAACAAATTCCGCCGACTTCAAACCGATGAGGGGAATGGAACTGACCGCAGCAGCGCGAACCTGCGCACTGTTGTCGCCGCACGCCGCCATCAGTAGTTCCGCCTGGGGCTTTGCGACAAATCC
>JANQRQ010000345.1 GCA_028284485.1 Planctomycetaceae bacterium
CACCGTGCACGATTTTCAGGCGACAATCTTGCACCTGTTGGGCATCGACCACGAACGCCTGACGTTCCGCTTTCAAGGCCGGCGCTTTCGACTGACCGATGTCCACGGCGAAGTCGTTAATCCCCTCCTTGCGTAGGTGGACCCGAAGAGATTAAAGCGGTTTACTTATTCTCGCCGGCATTACCAGCTCGTGGGAGCCAGCTATCATAAAACAACACGCAATTTGCGCGGCCACAAGTCAGCGTAATACGCTGTCGTTGAAAACCTGGCAGCAGGCGCACCGATCGTTGTCGAGGTATTGGGTCGCTGGATGTCTAGCGATTTCACTCATGCAGTGGAGCGTTTGGTGACGATCGCTATTCAAGGCCCGCAGCAGAGAGTAGTTCGCTCACATCAACTCCCCGTCCACTCAGCTTCTTGGCGATCACCATCGCGGCTTCCGACGCCTCGTTGTTCAAGTCGGGAATCTGCTTGGCTTTGATGGCCAGTGCCAGGCCCGGTTTGCTGGGATGAAGTTTCAGGACATCCAGCACTAGCATTTTTTCGTCGTGTCGAACGGCGGTATCGAGTGCATTTTGGCACATTTCGACACGTTGATTTGCTGGCATTGTGAACTTCCGAGCGAGGCCAATGTATCCTCGCAGCGCACGAATTTGGTACTTCTCCGCCGGAGCGGTCTTTGCCAGATCCAACAGAACCGGCGCAGCGTCTACGCTATTCCACGTGCCTAGCAAACGGCTGCCAGTATCCTGAAGCTCGGGATTGTTTCCTTTTGCCGCTACGGCGATTGTCGCGAGGGCTTTGTTTCCGCCCACGTCGCTCAAGATTTCCAACAGTGTACTTTTTGCGGCCGTCGGTAAACGTTCCAACGCCTTCGTAAGTTCAGTGGAACATGCTTCGCGGTCCGGCATCCGAACACTGGCAGCCCGCAAGGCTTGTTGTGCCACCGATGCATCCTCGGGATGTTTGGGGGCGGCAACCTGAGAAATCAGGACGGACAACTTATTGAGCGAAACCGTTTCCCCCAAAGCAATCAATGCGGCGCTTCGCACAGATTTGTCGGAATGCTCGAGTGCCTTTTCCACTTCTTCGACAACATCGATACGTCTTCGTCCAACCAATTCCAGCAGCAACGGATACGTGTCTCCACCAGATGAGGGAAGGAGTGCGGCAATTTCTCCGTCAATTTGCTTACCTGGAAGAGCTGCCAGCGTGTCTTTCGCCGTTTGCACAATGTCGACATCATTTTCGATCGCAATCTTTAGCAGAGCGGCAAGACACGAGTCGTTTCCGACCCGCTTGAGTGCGTCGATGGCTGAGAGACGTACCTGTTTCGGGCCTTGCTCGGCGGCTTTCAAAACCGCGGCCAGGACGACGGTCTCTTCGCGGTCGGCCATCGCTTGGATGATCAATGCCGCCCGCTCGGGTGTCGCACTACTCATTTCGGTTGCCAAGGCTGTGTCGATTTTGTCACCGGGAAATTCTCGAGCGGTTCCCAATGCGAGTTGGAACATCGGTTTCTCCGACGACCGGAACTGTTCCAATAACAGCGGGATTCCCTCGTCGCCCCGGGCAAGGATTGCCCCACGAGTTGCCTCGATAATTCTCTGCCCCGGTAGATCGGCACGACGGACCTGATCGTAGATCTCCGTCGCTTCCGTTGAGTTACCCTCGGCTAGGAATCGCTCGGCACACAACACACAACCTAATGCGATCGACGAACGCACTTCATTAGGTGCGGACGCCAGTGATCCTCGAAGTGATTTGGCTGCAGCCCCGTTTCCGATATGCCCCAAAGCAACGGCTGCTGCAGACGCAACTTCGGAGTCGTCGCTGTGCAGCAACGTGGCCAACTTTTCTACGGCGTTCGAGTTGCGACGGACACCGATCGAATTGATTGTCCCGACCAAAAGTTCTCCCTGAAGCGAATCGGTCGCCTCGAGCAATGCCTCGTCGGCAGCTTTCCCCGGAATCGCTTCCAGTGCAATCCTTGACCACGATGCCAATTGCGGGTCCGAAAGCAGATTTGCCAGTTCAGGAACCGCCGCACTCGACCCGTCAATGGCGAGGTTCTTGCAGGCAATAGCTTTCTCCGACGCGGGTGCGTCGGACCGCAGCAATGCGATCAGTTCTGTTTCGTCTGCCGATTTGGCGTCATTCGCGTTTTGGGCGAATCCGGTGGTCGAAACAATTAATGCGGCAACAAGTGCGACAGAGCGAGTCAGTGGTTGAGTCATATGCATGTTTCTTCTCCAGATCATGGAGGGGATGTTCGTAATATTTGTTCGCGAATGTGGTGTTTGAGACGATTAGCTAGCCGCGGAACTTACAGTCGCCACGGTTCTCGCAGCGCCTCAGATCGCATTCGATTGGCTTGTTCGTCGTTGATGAATGTATTCGTTGCATTGTCGTACTTCACCTGACGTCCTAAGTGGAGCGCGATGTTCGCAGCATGGCAGGCAATGTGTGCGTTGCAGGCCGCGTCGGCATTGCCCTTAGGCTGCCGTCGAGTCTTCACACAGTCCAGGAAATCGCGAACGTGAAATGTTGCCGGGTAGCCACCGATTTCTTCAACCGTTCTTCCAGCGAGCAATTCGGGTGAACTCAAAACGATCTTGCCGCTGTCCCCCGCTTCGACCCAACCGGTTTCGCCTTCGAACCGCACTGGGCATGAGCCCAGGGGTATCCAGCCTTTTTCCCGGAAGATCAACTCGGTACCGCTCTCATAGCGCGCGACCAAGTGTCCGTCTTTGGGCGCGTTGTACTCGACCGGCGGCGGACAATCTCCGACCGCCCATTGGCAAAGGTCGACGCAATGCGATCCCCATTCGAGCACGCCGCCACCGTTGAACGCACCCACAAAGCCGCCACCTTTTTCAAAATTGAACCCGTCGAGAAGCTTCTGGTTGAACGGCCTCCACGAAGCCGGTCCCAAATACATGTTCCAGTCGACAACGTCGGGATCGGGTTCCGGTTCCGCCGGTAGCCAGCCACTCATCAGGGCCTGCATTCCCATCGGATGGGCGAAGACCTTTGTCAGCTTCCCGAGCTTACCCGTGCGAGCCAGTTCGCAAGCAAACGCGAAGTGCGGCAGATTGCGCCGCTGCGTGCCTGCCTGAAACACGCGCGCCGTGCGACGCATTGTGTCGGCGAGGATCAGGCTCTGCGAGATATTCTTCGTGACCGGCTTCTCGCAATACATGTCCTTGCCGGCTTTGGCGGTTGTCATCGCGGCAGTGGCATGCCAGTTCGGTCCCGTGGCAATCAGCACCGAATCGATGTCGCGTCGGTCCAGCAGTTCGCGGAAGTCGCGATAGGTGTCACATTTCTCATTGCCGTTGTGCTTGTCGATGATATTTTTGACCTCGCCGCGTCGCTTCTTCTTAATGTCGCAGACCGCTACGAACTGCACATCCTTTTGTTCGAGGAAGCAGCCGAGGTCGTATCCCCCCCGGCGTCCGATCCCGATTCCGCCCACGACAATTCGCTCACTCGGGGGGACGGCGCCGTCGCGCCCCAGGGCCGAACTGGGGATAATCGTTGGTGCCGCCACCGCAGCACCGGCCGCCGAAATCGTGGTCTTCAAGAATCGACGTCGGGAAACTTGAGCTGCTTTGTTCGACATAACTGCTCTCCTGATTGTGTTAATCGCCAGGACACGAAAATGGCAATGGAAGAATGTGTGTATATGCTGTCAGCATACCCTCGCTGAGTTCCCGCTTCCATACCGATGCGGTCGATCTTTCGTTCGCGGCATGAATCCCGAGTGAAAGTGTGAACTCACCTTGCAATATCAGTCCGAGATTCATCAGTTACAGAGGTCTTTTTAGGTCTGGGCGACACGGGCACCGGCTTTCCGCTTGCTGCTCGCGCGATTCGCGATCAAACGGGATCTGCCCAACATTTGTGTCACCCATATGCTTGTCACTTTGTTGCGGGTGTCGGATTGGCGGCCATCACATTGATGATCAGCGTCGCCAGTTGTTCGGGGGCATCTTCTTGGAGGAAGTGCCCGGCACGCTTGATATTGATTTGTGGAAGATTCTTCGTCGAGGCCCAGCGAATCGTACTCCCACGTCTGTCAATTTGCCGATTGTGTCCGGCGTGAAGGAACAACAAAGCCGAGGATTTCATCGATTACTTTTTCGTCCGACAGCACTCGGTTGTGGCCCAGTCCTTGGGTCTTGATCAGACGAGATTCCGGCCACAACTGTTGGATCAAGTCGCCTTGACGATGGTCGATCGCTCGGTCGGATTCGTCGTAAATCAGCAGTAGCTCGCCGTTGGTGTTGTGAGAATACATGTGTCCCGACATCAACGACTCCCAACTGCTGGATAGTTGTCCGGACAAGTAAGTGCGAATTCGATCTAGTATCTGTTCCGACGGCGCCAGCATCTTCCTGGCGAATTCAATGGGCGGATAAGGTGCACTGGGAGCAGCAATGATGACATACCTGTCGGCAGAGATTCCCGATGTTTCTCGCCCCGCCATCAGCAGCATTCCGCCGACAGAATGGCAAACATACGCCGCCACCGGCTCATCCAGGTGATTAACCAGCGCGGCGATGTCCTTCGGGAAATCAGAAAGTTGAGCCCGCCGGCCATCCGAATCCCCGTGCGCTGTCAAATCGATCGAGACACATCGACACCCGTGTTCAGCCAACGTTTGGCCGATCCGTCCGAACTGCGCGCCGGTTCCCTCCCAGCCGTGTACACAAACAACCAGCGGACCTTCGTCACCCCACTGCCAGGCAACGCGTCTGCCGTCGCGCTGAAACTCGATCCGTCGGGCGACGCTGCGATGTTCCTTCCACTCGGATTTCAACGGATACGAACGGGGAATTGAGAAAAAGAACATCAGTAGCCGGACGGCGGTTTTCTCGGAGACCCGAGAAAGAAGTCTGAACAGAATGGAAGCGGACTTATGCATCGAGCGAAACGTCTCGTCAAATGATGAAGCAAACAGCCATTTTTGGAACTGTTGATTTAATCTGTGACACCTCTTCGAATTCCTATTAGGTCGCCAGCCAGCTTACAATCTTTTCGGCGAGCACTTCGCCTTTGTCTTCTTGAACAAAGTGTCCGCCGCCTTCGATAAGTTCATGCGGCTGATCTTTTGCTCCGGGCATCATTTTTTGAATGTATTGCTCGCCACCTTTGGTGATGGGGTCAGAATCGCTAAACAGCGTTAGCACCGATCCTTCCCATTGGCGCAATACTTGCCATCCCTTTTTGTTGTTTTCCGACTCTGGGTTGTCAGGTGTGATTGGAACCAATGTGGGGAAAACTCGAGCGCATTCTTTATACGCGTCGTGTGGAAACGGCGCGTTGTAGGCAGCAATTACTTCATCGGTAAGGTCGGATACACAACCTCCATTGACGATTCTGCCAACCGGAAAGACTTTGACATTCTGTGAGTACTCGAGCCAGGCCTTAAAGGCTTCCGGGGGTTCTCCATTGCCGGTTGGCAATCCGCCGTTGGCGACGATAAGACTTTTAAAGAGGTCGAGATTGTCGATGAGGACGCGTATGCCGATGAGGCTTCCCCAATCCTGACAAAACAGCGTTATGTTTTGCAGGCCTATCGCCTTCACGAAAACATCCATACTGTCGATGTGAAATTTGTACGAGTAATCGTTTCGACATGCCAACTTGTCAGATTTTCCGAAGCCGATCAGGTCGGGAGCGACACATCGGTGGCCTGCTGCGACGAGGCCAGGAATCATCTTACGATAGAGATAGGACCAGGAGGGTTCGCCGTGCATCAACAGAATGGGATCGGCATCTTTTGGACCTTCATCGAGGTAATGCACGCGCAGACCGGTGATATCGACATAGTTTGGTGCGAATGGATAGTCCGGCAGATTTTCAAAACAATCGTCCGGTGTACGTAAGACGCCGGGTTTGATTTCGTTCACGGCAACTTCTTCACCGGTGTTTTGACATTCGTCTTTCAGTTTTTTCAGGCTTTCCTGAAATTGATCGTTCATATGTGTATTCCCCCCGCTACGATTGTTTCGTTTGGCGGTTGTACGAATCATTCAGTTCGCCCCTCGAACCGGCGACCTCTAAGCCGTCCGGCGTCGTGGCGTAAGTAAGCTCAACGTAGTTGCCGTTCCTCTCCAATTCGACGTTAGCCAATCATCAAGCCGGGACGGCCAAAAGGACAAACAAGAAGGTAATGACATTCTTCATAAGGAATTTCTCTTTAACTTCCGCGCTTCAACAAAATCTGTCCGACACACTCGTCGTTACTCCCGAGTCCGACGTTCGGTTGCGGGTGTCGGATTGGCGGCTATCAAGTTGTTGATCAGCGTTGCCAGTTGCTCGGGGGCATCTTCTTGAAGGAAGTGTGAGGCGCGTTTGATGATGGTGTGTGGCTGACCGTTGGCACCGGGAACGCGCCGTTGAAAGGCTTTTTCGCCCCCTGCGGTGATGGGGTCGCTATCGCTAAACGTCGTGAGGAAAGGTTTGTCGAACTTTTCGAGTACTTTCCAGGCCTCGCGATTCGTCGCCTGCTGACTCCTGACCAATGTCGGCATGACCCGCGGACCAGCGGAGTAGCGCTCATCGGGAAACGGTGCACGATACGCATCCATTTCGGCACCGGTCAGTTCGCGGATGGTGGCGACTTGCACGATGAGGCCGCAGTCAAACTTGGGCACGGTTTGACTGTACTTCAACCACCTCATGAAACCTTCCGAGAACTGAAGTTCTGCTTGAGGGTCAGGTTGATTCCATTGACCTCCGATGATCAAACCGTCATCGCCCGGGCCGGCGGGCAGCGCCGCGTTACCGGCGACAACACGAGCGAATCGATCGGGTGCACCTGTGACGAGCCGTAATCCGATCAAGCTGCCCCAGTCCTGGCAAAACAGAGTGACATTATTCAAGTCGAGTTCGGTGATGAACTGCATCATCCAATCGACGTGATTCGGGTAGGAGTGGTCCGTGCGTTTGGCAGGCTTGTCCGATCTTCCGAAGCCAATCAAATCCGGCGCAATCACGCGGTGCCCTGCAGCCACTAACGGCGGAATCATCTTGCGATACAGATAGCTCCAGGAAGGTTCGCCGTGCATTAACAAAATCGGGTCGCCATCCCGGGGCCCGACGTCGACATAATGCAGACGCAACTTTCCGACCTGGCTATCAACCTCGAGGTAGTGCGGCTCGAACGGATAATCCTTCAGATTCTCGAACCGATCATCCGGTGTGCGAAACACGCCTGGGCGAATTTCCTCGGCAGCGGCCGAGATAGTGAATCCACACATGAGTAGACCTATCCAAAACGTTTTCATCTTGCTCATCATTCGATTGTCTTTGTCCATTTCCAGTTCGGCGGTTGTCGTTACAGTTTCCTCGTGATCGGCGGCGAAGGGCCTCCCATGGTGGTTACTCATTTGCCATATAAAATTCTTCCACCGCGGAGGCGGTGATCTTCCCGAGCGTGATATAGCCCTCGGAGCTGTAGTGAACTCCATCGTCCCCGATGGGCAACTTGCCGGGATAGAGAGTGATGACGTTGGGGAGTTCTCGACCTGCTCGGTTCTGGGCCGAGATGACGGTTGCCAGGTAACGCCGTTTTTTGACTGTCGGCTTTGCCGTTTTGAGCAAGTTTTTGTCATCGATGTAGGACAAAACAGCTTTGAGTAACTCCTCGTCATCTACGGGACCTTTGCCTGCCGACTTTTTTGCTTCGAGCGACTCAGCTTCATTCAAAGTCGATAGAACAGCATTGAGCAACTCTTCGTCTTTCGCGTAGGACGGTACAAATGTCGGCAGATTCGAGACGCCAAGATCTGCGCTCAGGTCCGAAATGAGCTGTTTGAAATTATCAAAATACTCTTCCGCGAGACCTCTTTTTCCATCGGCAGATGCTTGTTTCCAGACAAAGCCACAAAACTCAGGCTGCGAAACTCGCTTGGCTTCAGCGACAGCGTTCATCAGATCCTGGTACAGCGACCCTTTCTTTCCATCTTTGCTACGCTCGGCTCGCTCAAATGACCAGTTCTTCTCGAACGCGCATATTCCCGTTGCGCCACACGAAACCTTGATGATGCCGATGGTGTCGTCCGGCCAGAAATCGGCCAGCTGATGAGCGAATGACACGCCCGGTCCGAACCGATTGTTCGGCACAAAGTATTCCCACCTGCCATTCGCCCAGATTCGAATGCGTTCATGTTTTTCAGTGTAAGGTGGCTTCAGCTCGGTCGCCCGTCCGGAACCATTCATATTGGATTGTCCCATTAGGGCAAAAACGCGAAGCTTCCCGCCATTCGAAATCGCTGCTTCACCGCCGCCCATGGTGTTCGCCTGTTGGAAACCTGTCGTTTTCCATTTCTTTGCCTCTTCTGTGGTCTCATCCGCGCCACCTTGACTGTATTGATCGTCCGGAACGGCTTTGCCTTTATCCGCCGCATGAACATCAACGGTTGCCAGGAACGCAGCCATTAGGCAACAAAAAACGGCTGTTGTCGGGAAGCCTTTCATGTGCGTTATCGCTCTTGTTGGAGGTGTTGGGTCAGGCAATCGCATTTTTCTGTACTCTAGGAGCCATTTACTTTTTTTCGCGCACGGACTTGGCTCGTGGAAACCAGCAATCTTAGGACAAAACGCGTTTTTCGCGGCCACGAATCAGCGTAACACGCTGTAATCGGCTCTGGAAAAACCAAGCATCCAATCCACCAATTCTACCGAACCAAAAACCGCCGCATTCGCTTCGCTGTGACTCGCCCCGGCAAATTCCGTATGTTTTAGCCGCTCGCAGACGACGGCTGCTGACCATCCTGGTTATTGAATATCCGGTGCCGGCTTGGCGTTTTTCACATACTTGTCAAACCATGCAATCATTTCCGCTTGAGTATGAAGAACGCTTTCTCGCGCTCGGTATCCATGCGACTCTTCGGGCAACATGCACAGGCGGACAATGCCGCCGTTGCCTTTGACGGCCTGGTACATTCGCTTGGATTGAATCGGAAACGTTCCGCTGTTGTTGTCATTCTCTCCGTGGATTAACAGAAGCGGTTCGTTGATTTTGTTTGCATGCATGAACGGGCTGATTGCGAAGTAAATATCTCTTGCATTCCAGAGACTGCGTCGCTCGGATTGGAATCCAAACGGAGTAAGCGTTCGGTTGTACGCGCCGCTCCGAGCGATGCCAGCTTTGAAAAGATCGCTATGAGCTAGTAGATTCGCTGTCATAAAAGCACCATAACTGTGACCGCCCACACCCACACGATCGCGATCGGCGACGCCCATCTCGACCGCTTTGTCGATAGCCGCTTGTGCAGCCGCTACGATCTGTTCGATGAACGTGTCGTTCATCGTTTCTGGATCGCCGATCACTGGCATCGTCGCGGCATCCATGATCGCATAGCCTTGGGTCAACATCGTCAGATGCGTGGTGCTCCGCATGCGAGTGAATCGGGATGGGCTTCCGGAAATCTGGGCTGCCGTTTTCGCATCGTTGAATTCCCGTGGGTACGCCCAGACCACTAGCGGTAGCCGCGTACCTTCTTTGTAACTGGCAGGCAGGTAGAGTGTGGCCGAAAGCTGAACACCGTCGTGTCGTTCATACGTGACAAGTTGCTTTCTTATGTCGCGAATTTGCGGAGTTGGATCTCGAAACTTGGTCAATGCGTATCGAGTGTCATCGTCCAAGTCCCGCACATAATAGTTACTCGGAGTTGTCGGCGTTTCTGCCGTCGTGATGACCGTCGGTTTCGTTTCAGCTGCACTTGCAGCGATTGCCACCGCCGATTCGTAAGTCCCTCTTTCGCATCGCCATAATCGCTCAGTTCTTAGTGTGTCCAGGTTCTGGCGATCGACGAACGGCAAGTCCCCATCTTTCGATGCCCCACTCCCCAATCGGTAAATCCAAGATCCATCCTGACGAATTACGGATTTCCCCGTCTGATCTCGCCGACTGACCAAACGTCCCGGATCACCGTATCGGTCTCGGATGCTGCGATCCATCAGCGTCGTTGGGGCGGTACCCGAGGTCCTTAAGTCGTAAAGCAAGGATCGAATCCAGCGTCGATCACGATCGTATTCTGTGGTAACGATGAGTGATGGATCGGAAAAATACTCGACACCAGAAACACGATGTTGAATCTTTACAAGCTCAACAGGACTCTCGTTGAACGGATAACTGCACACCATGATTCGATCGCGGTGCTCGGCTTCTTTGTTGGGGTCTCCACCATCAAGCGCCTCGGTCCAAATCAAAGTGGCAGGCTCACCCGGCTTCCACTCGACATTTCGTGGTCCCGTGCGTACACCTTCGATGGGAATGTTCTCAGCCATTGGCACTTCGGCAACTGTGTAGTCGACCGTTTCCGACTCTACGTTCCAGACTTGGATTGTTTGTGGAAAGCTGCGATAGGTCATCAGGTAACTGAACGGGTGATGAATCGTTGTTACCAACAGATGCCTTCCATTTGTTGACGGGCTGACTCCCGCGAAAACGCCGGGGTCACCGATCTTGCGAACGGCTCCGTCCAAACCAATCAGAGCCAACTGTGTGACCGCGTAATGCTCGAACAGAGTTTCGTCGGCTGGACTAGAAAGCAGATCCTGGTACGTCCGCGTCGGAGACGTCTTGCCAATAGACTCTTGAATGTTGGGGCCTTTCGGAATCGCATCAGTCGTGGGTTCGGCCTCGCGATTCTCGGGAACGAGCCGACAAACAAGGTGCCGGCCGTCAGGCATCCAACTGAAGCTGCCGAGGACTGTATTCAATCGGTCGGTCAAAATCCTTGGTTCGGCTGAGTTGTCGATCTCAGTGACCCATAGCTGCTGACCTTGGTCGGTGACCAGAACGAAAGCACACTTCTTCGAATCGTGAGACCATAACGTTCTCGACAACCTGGCGTTGTCCGGCAACGGAAGGCGACGAACTTCTTTCGAATCACGAGCCAGAATCGAAAGAGACTTGTAGAAACTCGTTTGAAACTGCCCATTGGCGACAGGATCGATTCGCAAGCCAGCTAACCGCAACATGCGGCGGGAAACGTCTTCGATTCCAGGCATAGCGTCCCGATCCATCATCAACATCCACTGAGTGTCGGGACTGAAACTGACTGCTGGCTCGGGCGCTGCGTCAATGATGTCGACGATTTTCTGTGGCGGTAATTGATAGCCGGCACTTTGCCCCAGCAAGCTTGAATTCAGCGCCAGACTGACTGAGATGAAAAGGCTCGACAACACGAAAGCGCGAATAATGCAACATTCCATGACCAACCCTCGTGCGAAGTCAAAGAAACGATCAATGAAAGCTGATGCTACAGCGTATTACGCTGTAGCACCTCATAGTCTGCCATAGAAGCGGTAGGACTCGAACTTGACCGGCTTGTCGGTGAAACGCGGATCTTCGGTGTTTTGCAAGTACGTGATTAATTGGGCGCGCAGTTTTGCGACGGTCCCGGCATGCTTGGGATCATCCGCCAGGTTGTTGATCTGGTCGGGGTCTTCCTTACAGTCATAGAGTTCGACGGCGGGTCGTTTACCGAAGGACAGCTGATAGTACTTTTCGTTTGGGGGGTCATCTTTCATGCCCATGATGACGGTCTTCGTCGGCCCGTCGTCGCATTCGGCGAAGTCTCGTAAAAGGTGGGTCGCGCCCGAGGGTGCGCCAGCGGGCCAACGATCTGGTTCAAGGTTTAGCTTGAGCAGCCATTGATCCGTCCGGATGGCGCGGGCCGGGTAGCCCTGCATGGATGGCTTTTGTTGAGCCGGGACGTGCCGTTCGCGCCCAAAGACCACGAAGTCACGTTGCTTGCTACTGCGTCCTTGTGGCCGATTCTTAAGAATTGGTAGCAGTGAGTTCCCAGTCATGTCCCCGGGTATC
>JANQRQ010000351.1 GCA_028284485.1 Planctomycetaceae bacterium
TATGCGTCGTGTCTCGCGTGGGCTTGAACTGACATCAGCACAGATCTCCTTGGTATGTTTTCACAAGCTGGACGGTCTTCCTACTGCGGCGTAACAGCGAACTGTGTGCCAAACGACCGGCCCCATCGCTGGAATTTGATAGTTGTTACACCGAATCGTTCACGGTTTCCCACGTGCGAGCGTTTCCAGCTTTCAGAAAATCGATGTGCGATGTCATTATCTCCAACAGGAAACGGGCTTATCCGCACACTCGGCGCGTGGAATGCGCATTTCCGCACAGCGTGAGTCGCGTCGACTCCGTTTGCGACGCAAATCGCAGTCTCGAAGGTTGTCGGCGCGGCATTTGCATGGTGTCTCAGCAAAAAATCAGCAATTTACTAGGAGCGTTCTCATGTCGCCCACGAAGCCCACGAAACGGAAAGCTGCGGACATCATGGTGAGCGATGTCGTAACGACGACACCCGAATCTTCCGTCCGAGAAGCGTTGGATTTGATGTCGGAGCACCATGTGTCAGGCCTGCCTGTACTCAATTCCAAAGATCGGTGTGTCGGTGTCATCTCTGCATCCGACGTCATGTCGCTGGAAATGGAGCACGTTGAGGACGACACCGAATCGTTGGGATCATATTTTGATCCCGATACGCAGCGATGGGAAAACGTACGTGTCGCCGCCGACGACGAAAAGCTGGCTGATGTCTCCGTTAGTGAAATCATGGCACGTGAACTCGTCTCGCTCGGGCCGGACGCATCAGTGGGAACCGTGGCACGCACGATGCTTGAGAATAATGTGCACCGAGTCCTCGTGTTGGGTGAGGATCAGGGACTGCACGGGATCATTTCGGCATTCGATCTCGTTCAGATCGTGGCAGATGAACTCGCCTGAGGAGGTCGGCGGAATGACGGCTCAGTCGGACTTATCCGTCGCAAAAGTTCGCTCGAGTTTTAATCGTTGCTGTTGCCAAGACAACTTCATACCAGCATTCTTCGACCGGCTGATTGCAACCGTTCCCCAAGCCGCAGAGCGATTTGCAGAGACCGATTCTGCCACCCTCGGAACGCTGCTCCACGCGGGAATCGTACACCTGATTGATTTTGCCGATGGCGTTGTCGGAATCGAATCGAAGATTCGCGAGCTCGGCATCAAGCATGACCATAAGCACTACAACGTTCCGCCAGAACTCTACGGCTATTGGATTGAGGCGCTCGTCCAGACGGCTTCCCGTTTCGATCCGCAATTCAATGAGGCCCTGGGAGCGGCGTGGAAAGACGTACTCCAACCCGGAACGAAATTGATGGCCTCGGTCTACAGCGTGTAACGCTGGTTCGCGCCCCCGACAAGTCTCATGGAGTGGTAAGTCGAGCAGGATTGATCAGGGAATACCGGTAGGGCATCCTCGTTATGGCCCCTCAGACTGGTGTTCGACGTGATGTAAGTCAAATCGTTCCAACAAGCGATACAATTTGCGGCGATGGATTCCGAGTGCGCGCGCTGCACGCGCCTTGTTACCATTTTCACGCTGTAGCACTTCGACAATATGTGCCTTTTCAATTTCATCGAGGCTCTGTGAAGTACGCGGCATCGTTTGCTGCAAAGGACTTTCGCCGTCGATGATTTCTTGGGGCAAGTCGTCGGCCGTTATGACGAAATCATCAGCCAGAATCATGGCCCGATCGATTGCATTGACAAGTTGCCGAATGTTGCCAGGCCAGTCGTAATTGACCAAAGCGGCACGTGCTTCCGGCTCTATGTCCCATTGGTCTCCGGTGTAGTGATCAATAAGCAGCACAATATCGTCTGGTCGGTGCCGCAGAGCCGGCAATTGCAGTGACATCACATTGATACGATAGTACAAGTCGTCTCGAAACTTTCCTTCCGAAACGGCTTCGGAGAGGTCCCGATTCGTCGCCGCAATAATGCGTACGTCGACATGCCTCTCTTTATGCGACCCAACCCGTCGCAACGAGCCATCTTCGAGCACGCGCAGTAGTTTGGGTTGCAGCTGGAGTGGCAATTCCCCGATTTCATCGATGAACAACGTACCTTTGTCCGCGAATTCGAATAAACCGGGCTTGTCGCTGGATGCGCCTGTGAAAGCTCCCTTTTGGTGACCGAAGAGTTCGCTTTCGACGAGGTTTTCTGGCAAGGCTGCACAATTCACGGTCACGAATGGTTTGTCGACTCGCCGACTTCGCTGCTGAATCGCTCTCGCGACCAATTCTTTTCCCGTGCCGCTCTCGCCTTGAATGAGGACTGTCTTATCCGTAGGCGCCACACGATCGATCAATCGCCGCACTTCCTGCATCTGCGTTGATTGGCCGATCATTTTCGAATTGGGCGTCGCTCGCTTGATGATTTCACGAAGTTGACGATTCTCTTTCGCAAGTTCGCCTCGTTCGAACGCCAGACGGCAACGTTGCTCCAAGTCGCTGAGAGGGAACGGCTTTGTCAAATAGTCGCTAGCGCCCAGTTTCATTGCCTGGACCGCCGATTCGATGGTGCCCTGCCCCGTTAGGATGATCACTTCTGTCTCGATGTTCGCCGATTTCATGCGTTCTAATAGCTCGACACCTGAAATCCCAGGCATATTGATATCAATCACCGCGACGTCGAAATGCCGCCTTTCACATAATGCAAGCGCTTCCTGACCGTTGGCAGCTTGCTCCACGTAGTGGCCTTTTCGCGTCATCCAGCGCGCACAGGTATCTCGGAAGTCGGCTTCGTCTTCTACCAAAAGAATTTCAATGGGCTGTGCCTCAGACACTGCAAACCTAGACTTTTTCTACAGCGTGTTCCGCTGATTTGTGGCCACGACAGTCGCGTGTTTTTCTGTGATAGCTGGCTCCCACGAGCCGGAAATGCCCACAAGAAAAAGTAAGCCGCTCTAAAGGCAAAATACCACGGGATGGAGCTGTATTCGTTAAATGCATTGTTACTTCGCCAAACGAAATGTCGCAAGTTGGTTCGACAACAACCGATTCAGTGTGATAGTGCAGTTGCTATGCCACATGCCCTTCGAATATCGCCATTGATTCTGGTCGTTGGCTTTCAATCCTGCTAAAATCATCTGTGGCTAGTATCGGCGCATTTAAGGAAACGTGTCATGGCTTGTGAACATCTCCGCCAATTGTACCAACTTTGCCTCGACCAGCAGTTGCGACTTGGTACTTCGGACTTGATTCGCGTCGTTTGCAAGCAATGCAACCAAACCGAGACTTGCCCATCGAACCTGATCGATGAAGACGCCGATGCAACATCGGACGGTGCGTGCGAATCCGCACAGAGTGTGCCGTCTCGCTCACCAAATGAAGGCTAAACTTCAAAATTTGACGATTAGCCCGCAAATCTTGAGAAGACTCTCCTCAAGCTGACGGTTTTCATTTCACCGAATTGGGACGTTCTGTCGATTCTGGAATGAAGGCCCATGCATGTAGACGACCAATTACCAGAATATCTCTGTCACTGCCTGAAGGTGACGGTCGACGACATTCGACGAGTCGCTGAATCGAATTCCGGCGACAACGTGGACGACTTATACCAGCAAACGTCCGCCGGTGCCGGCTGCACTGCCTGCAAACGCCGAATTCGGGCGATCTTAGAACTCCACCAGGGAGAGCAGCACGTCGGATCGCAAGACTCCTCGACGAGGGCATTTCGGCCCGCTGCATAACGCATCAGTGATCGTCAACTCGTTTCGCTAGCATTGTCGCAAAAAAAATGCTGGGCCCCATCCAGCTTCAGCAATTCATCGCGGGAGGGTAATGATAACCTCGCCCCCCGTGTTTCTCCCGGTGCCAATTTCGACGCGTCCTCCATGGGTCTCCACGATGCGTTTCACAATGGCCATCCCCAACCCTGTCCCCTTTTGTTTCGTCGTGAAGAACGGTTGAAATGCCTGAGTAATGGCATCACCTTGAAATCCGGACCCGTTATCGCGAATCGCAACTTGTATCGCTGCGCAGTCGTTGAGTTCTGCTGCCTCGCAAGCAATTTCGATTTGTCCTGGATCGGGGCAGACCGCGATCGCGTTCTCCAGAATGTTTCGAAACACTTGCTGAATCTTGTGATTGTCAACTTGGCATACCCATTCCGTCGATTCTGCAAGCTCGACAAGTTCGATTTGACGTCCTACCCGTGCAATCGCCAAATCGTCCCAGGCCCTGCGCCAAATCTTTGGAAGCTGCCAATCCCGGACTTCCAGATTGATTGGTGCCGCGTAGTTGCGTACTTCGTCGTACAAGCGCCGTAAATCGTCGATGGCGGTACGCGTGCGGTTCGTTAAGTCGAGCTGTTCTGGTTGGCCCTCTAAATCGAGCGACAACATGTCCAGGCACGCTTGCGCACGCTGCAGTGCGTTCCGACTTTCGTGCGCCAGACCCGTTACCATTTCCCCAATGGCCGCCAACCGTTCCGCCTGAACAAGTCGCTCTTGTGTTTGGCGACGCTCGGTGACATTTTCCATAACCGCAACGGTGTGCGTTAGCTGACCCTCAGAGTTTCTCACCGGAGCCAGCGAAATGTCGTTCCAAAAAAGTGTGCCGTCTTTCCGATAGTTTCGCACGACAACATGGCAGCGTTCGGCATTCGCTAGCGCCGCCTGCATGGTTTTAACCCCCGACTGGTCCCGGTCTTTTCCATGCAATAGAGCGAATCCTTGGCCAATGGCATCTTCAGCCTTGTAACCGGTCATCGATTCAAACGCAGCGTTGACAAAAACGATCGACTGATCGACTCGACGCGCATCCGTTATGACGATTCCTTCACCCGCCGACTGTATCGCCTGATCAAGAAGTCTCAAATCTTGTATGCGTCCCTCGAGCTCTGACAACAGACGATTGCGTTCCGCTTCGGCGTTCTTGCGCTCGGTGATGTCCACAATGATCGCCACATAAACTTCCTGGCCCGCGACCTGCGAACGCTGCAAGTTGACCTCGACCGGATAGCGACTGCCATCCTTCCTTAGGTGTACGGTCTCGAAATGAATCGATTTCGATTCTCGACGGCGGAGTTGGTCAAGCATGCGGAGAAACCGCTCGGTCGTGAATTCCGGTTTGAGATCGACCGGCGTGAGGTCCTTCAGTTCATCCATCGAGTAGTCGAGGTTTTCTCGAGCTCCTCGATTGACAAGTACAAACTTCAGGTTGGAAGCATCGAAGACATAAATCTCATTTCGAGAGTCTTCAAGAATTCGCCCTAATTGTGTGGCAGCAGTTTCGGCTTGCTTCAATTCGGCTAGATCGTGAACGACTCCGGTAAACAGCCGCCGAGCGCCAATGCGCAATTCGCTGACGGCCAGATACATCGGAAACCTCGTACCGTCGCTGCGGCGTCCCTCAACCTCGCGACCCGCACCAATAATCTTGCGTTCTCCTGTTGCCAGGTAATTCGCCAGGAATTGATCATGCTCTTCTCGAAAGGGAGATGGCATCAACAATTTGACGTTTTGGCCCAACATTTCGGCCTGCGTGTATCCAAAAAGCCGTTCGGCCGCCGGATTGACCGACTCGATCATCCCACGTTCGTCAATTGTAATGATGCCATCGACGGCACTATTGAGGACGGCCTGGAGCCTCGCATCGCCGTCCGGTAACTTTTTTGGAACACTGCTCTCTGACGTCGCCAACGATGCATTCCCAAGAATTGATTTTCGTCCGTGGTTGAATACTGTATTCATCCAAAGCAAGTACTTCGCATTTTGGCCTGAATGAATGGTTGATGCAGCCCAGAATCACGAATTCCCCAAAAATCAGCGGGGGAAAGTCGTTGGAAGCGAATCGCTGGTAATGGTAGTATCCTCTCAGTCATGAGTCCTCATCGATAGTTGGCGTGTTTTGACGGTCGGTGGAGGTCGAATCGTGAGTTACGCGTGGAGCCATCATGCTAAACATCAGCAAACGCGAATCAGACGGAGTAACCATCCTTTCTCTCTCCGGACGGCTCGTTCTCGGGGACGCCAGCTTGTTCCTCGCCAAACATGTCAAAGAACTCGTCGCCGAGCAGACATCGAAGATCCTCGTCAACATCGAAGGGGTATCATTCATCGACAGCTGCGGCGTCGGCGACTTGATCGCCAGCTATTCGACACTCAAAAAGAGCGGCGGCGTCTTGAAGGTGTGCTGCCCCGTCGAGTTTGTTCGGAGTGTGCTTGACGTCGTCAAGATGCCGGCAATTGTCGAAGTGTTCGACACCGAAGAAGAGGCACTTGCCAGCTTCACATAGAATCGATGGTGCAACTCGGGGGACAACACATCCGATGACCACAAGCTGATCAATCACAGGAGAGCCAGAATGACCGAATGGGAATTCGCCCAGAATGATCCTTCGGAACAACTCGCCAAGCTTCATTTCTTTTCGGTGACAAAATCACAAGAGAATGGCGATATTGAATTTCAAATCACCATTAAGGAATTTGTCAGAAGCGAAAACCGATCAATGCGGTACTTCGCACAGGCGGATAAACAAACGAACCAAAGCACGGCCGCGTACACACCAACTGGCTGGGGATCAGATCTATTGAAAGCCCTTTCGGAATGCATCCGTGCCATTCACCGCTTTCCCTATGAGGGACCCATGCCAGACAATGAAGGCGGATAACCCAATCGGCGTTCCATCACGTCTTGGCGCCAAAATGGTATCGCGATAGCGCCATTCAATTCGTCATCATCTTTACTCAACGGCTGCATATACCAACTGCTTGAATTCATCGCCGTATTTGAGATTTCGATGCGGCAGGATTTGCACCATAAATACGCCGAATAATTCATTTTCCGGATCAATCCAAAAACGCGTTCCGGCTGCGCCTCCCCACAGGTATGTTCCTTGGGCACCAGTTGCGTCGGTTGATTTCTTAATTGCGAAGGTAAGCCCAAAACCAGTGTCTTCGCCAATTAGGCTTCCGGCACGGGGGCGGTCTCCGAGATGGTCCGTTTGCATCAACTGGACTGACTCCCTCGAAAGAATCCGGCGTCCGTTGAGTTCTCCCTGATTCAACAGCATTTGGCAGAAACGGGTGTAATCCATCGTCGTCGAGACGAGACCCTGGCCTCCCGCAAAGCAAACAGCCCGTTTGTTATACTGGTCCTGTGCGGGCGAATCGGATCTTCGAACTGTTCCGTCTTCATTCGGCGTATAAAGCGTCGCGAGACGATCCCACTTCTGCTCGGGAACATGGAACGCGGAATCCACCATTCCGAGCGGAGCGAAGATACGCTTCTCCAAAAACTGGTCGAATGTCATTCCAGACGCGACTTCGACCACTCGTCCTAACACATCTATCGAATAACCATAACGCCACGTTGTTCCTGGTTGCTCCCATAGTGGGCATTTCGCCAAACGCTTGACGGTTTCTTCGATCGTCGCCGTACCGTCGCGAACATGGAAAATGTCAAAATAGTCTCGACCATTCTTGTCGCGGGGGCCTTCATAGCTGATTCCTGCTGTATGCCGCAGTAAGTCAAGAATGGTGATTTGTCGTCTTGCCGATACGAACCGCGGGGACAATCGCGAATCGCTGTCACCGTGCGCTGTAACGACGTGCATTTCGCTGAATTCCGGCACAAATTTTGAAAGCGGATCTTCAAGCGCAAGTAAGCCCTCGTCATACAGGATCATGATCGCGACACCGGTCACCGCTTTCGACATTGAATAAATGCGAAAGATCGCGTCTTTTCGCATCGGACTTTGATTTTCGCGGTCCATCCAGCCGTAGCTCTCGAAATAAGCGACCTTTCCTTTGCGGGCAATCAGCCCTGTTGCACCGGAAATCCGTTCGGCATCGATATGTTCCTGCATATGCGCAGCAATCTGATCGAGTCGCTCTTTCGAGAAGCCAACGGCAGTCGGATCAACGGTAGGCAAGTCCTGAGCTCGAATCTCCGCAGAACTCAGCACGACACTAACTGCGAGCGCCAAGCCAATATGAGATTTCATCGGGTCTACTCCTGAAACTTCGCTGAATTGGGACTATTACGGTCGTCGATCATCTCAGAAAAAATGACGGATGATCCCGTGAGTATCGCGATCCTCTTTAGCTGCACCAACGGATTGCATGTCGTCAGCCAGCTATATTAGCGAATCGAAAGGCTGAGTCAGCAAAGTAATTTTGAAAAAGAGGGGGTCCTTCATTCTGGTCGAATGTTATTGTTTTCATGGTTATCTGAACGTCCACGATGTGGTCAATGCTGTTCGACCGACACTGTTTTTGTACTGGCGATTTGTCTCGGCCGATTAACAGTTCTTGAGAAGTGGTTGGAAGCAGGAGAGAATGAGATTCCCTGCAGACCGTCATATTACGGCGATCGCTTCAGTACGACGTTTTGTGAGTCCATCTCTCTGTGATTGTTGAGGTCCGACATGAGGATCGCTTTGCTCTGCCTGTTCTTGCCGCTTGCGACTCCAACGATTGCATTCGTAGCTGACGCACCGCGCCCCAATATTGTGGTGATCATGGCCGACGATATGGGTTTCTCTGACGCCGGTTGTTACGGAGGAGAAATCGCGACGCCCCACATCGATAGCCTCGCACAAGAAGGTATTCGCTTCACGCAGTTTTATAACTGCGCACGTTGTGTCCCAACACGAGCATCATTGCTGACCGGGCTATACCCTCAGCAGGTGGACGGCACTCATTCGGTGACAATCGCGGAAGTTCTTCGCGAAGCCGGCTACAGGACGTTGATGAGTGGTAAATGGCACGGACATCCCGGGCTGCCAACAGAAAACGGATTCGATCGCTATTACGGCGTGATCAGCGGGTCCTGCAATTTCTTCAATCCCGGCAACCAACGTCCAGGAGAACCGGTCCCAGCGAAGGACTACGGGCAGATTCGTCCATTCTCGATCGATGGTCGAGTCATCAAGCCGTACACGCCGGAAGATCCGAACTGGTATGCCACCGATGCCTTCACTGACTATGCGCTGGATTATCTGGATGAGTACGCCAAGGAAGATCGGCCCTTCTTTTTGTATCTCGCGTTCACCGCTCCCCATCATCCGTTGCAGGCGCCACAGGAAGAGATCGACAAATACCTCGGCAAATACATGACCGGCTGGGACGTTTTGCGACAGCAACGTTGGCGGCGGATGCAGGAACTGGGAATTGCTGCGGACAATTGGCGTCTATCTCCTCGTGATCCCGAGGCGCTCGCCTGGGAAAACATCGAGGATAAGGAGGAGTGGGATCTTGCGATGGCAGTTTACGCCGGTATGGTCGACCGCATGGATCAAAACATCGGCCGATTGCTCAACAAGTTGCGCGAGCTCGACAACGAGAAAAACACACTGGTGATCTTTTTGTCAGACAACGGCGCCTGTGCGGAAATCAACAACCAAACGCCCGAAATCCCACCCGGTCCGATGGATTCGTACCGCACGTATGACGTGGCTTGGGCCAATGCCGGCGATACACCCTTCCGCAAATTCAAACAGTGGACCCACGAAGGGGGCATTTGCACACCGTACATCCTGAAGTGGCCCGGAGTCGCTGATGCGAACACAATCTGTCGGGCCCCTGCCCACGTGATGGATTTGATGCCGACGCTTTGCGAGCTGGCTGGAGCCGACTATCCCGCGAAATGGAGCGGCGAACAAATCACTCCTGTTGAAGGCCGAAGCATGGCGACGTTGTTCCGAAACGGGACACGCGAAGCCCACCCGGAACTTTGCTGGGAGCACGTGGGGCACAAGGCGGTCCGCCATGGAAATTGGAAACTGGTCGGCGATGGAGATCCGAAAGACCTCGGCAACTGGGAACTGTTCGACCTCGAAGCGGATCGCACCGAAGTCAACGATTTGGCTGACCGGTATCCCCAGCGCGTTCAACAAATGGCGGACGCCTGGATTCGCTGGGCAGACCGCACTGGTTGGGAACCGAGAAGATAACGTAGTTCGCGTGCGAAACCATAAATGGATTCCACTTCAACTCGCGTGCGTCCCAGCAAAGTGATCGATTCCTAGATCATAACCTGACTCAATCGTAACGAATCAACCGAGCTGCAGTTTCAAAGTCGGGAAACACTCCTGCACCAACGGCTGCTAGCAGCGCCGCACCAAATGCGGCTTCCTCGCGATGTCGTGGAATGCTCATTGGTAGCGCGAACTTTTCCGCCAGGCACGTGCGCAACACATCGTTCTCACGAACGCCGTTTCCAGCTCCAATCAATTTCGTGAACGATTTCTCTGACGCCTGTTCCACGATTTGCAGACCTCGAAAGAATTGCACGGCCGTCCCTTCCAAAAATGCTCGAACGAAATGTGCCGGCGAAAAATTCTTCGTGGAAATTTCCCTCCAGGATGCCCGCAATTCAGGGTCCGCACGCGTCCCGAAAAACAGGGGATTGCATTCCAGCCCGTCGGCTCCCGATGGAACTTGGCCCGCAAGTTCATTCATCCTGGCTAGCAGCGATTCCCCAGATTGAATGCCGAACAGTTGCTCGCCGACATCTCGAAAGAATGATTCCAGCGTCGCATAGTTGCGCCCGCCCCCTAAGCCTGCACAGACCAATAAATCTCCGCCCCAGGGAAAAGGACGGACTTCGAGTTCCGCATGCGGTTCGAGCAAATCACATCGAGCGGCGACCTGTCCGCCCGTGCCGATATTCACCAGTACGCTCTCAGTAGGATCGGCGATGCTCCCAAAAAAACTGGCCTGATGGTCCCCGATCGCCACGCAAACAGGAATGCCGGCAGTGAGTCCTAACGACTCGGCTGCAGCCGGGTTGAGCCTGCCGAGCACTTCCCCCGACTGTCGCAATTCGGGAAGAATGTCGCGAGGCAGGTCGAGAGCCTCGATCGACTCCGCATCCCAATCGCCTGCGCCGACATTGAACAGCCCGCTGCCGGCCGCATTCGTCGGATCGGTGACCGGTCGTCCGGCGGCGTGTTCCGTCAGCACGGAAGCAAAATAGTCGGCGACAAACGTCGCGGTCGCATCTGTCGGCAATAACTCATGCGATTGCAACCAGAACAACGTCAGTCCCATATATCCGTTTGCCAGCCTGCAGCCGTTGCGCTGCCGTGCATCATTTCCGACCAAATTAAGTGCGTTCTCGATGAAGGTTCCCGCCCCATGCAGATAGGGATCGTCTCCACGCCGATCTTGCCAATTAATGAGAGGCGAGACTGGCACATTTCGTTCGTCGACCAGCAGCATTCCGTGCTGCTGCCCGGTAACGCCGATGGCTGCAACATCGGAATTCGGAGGGATCCTCGCGCCGACTTCCCGCAGCGAATCGAAGCCCAATTCGAGAATGCGGCGCGTGTCCCATTCCGACCGACTGTTATTGTTGTCGGACGGCGATGCGGACGACCCGTCGTTGCGCGTGGTGTGCAGGGCCACGATGTCGCCAGAACTGGTATCAACCGCAATTGCGGTGATGGACGTCGTTCCCAAATCGACACTCAAGATCATCGACATCGAAAACCTTTACGGAATCTCATTCAACTCAATTTCGATTCAACAATGCGAACGATGTCGTTCCACAGTAACGGAGACACATCGTGCGGACTGTCTCCGGCAAGGGTAATCATCGCGTCTTGAACGGGCATTTGATTTGTGAGCGCTAGAGCTGCGGCGGTAACTGCGACGGATCGGCTCATCCCTGCGCTGCAAACAACCAATGTACGAATCTGCTTAGCAACTAGTGTAGTCAACGAATCGATGGCCGCTTCAAGTACTTCTTGAGAATTGTCACCCCCGTCAATTAGTGGAAATCGACAATAAATGATTTCGCGCGGAATTGATTGCGGCTTCTCATTTGATGCCAGATCGAACACAGCCTCGATTCGACTGTCGAACAACTGCGCAGTGTTAGCCGCATCCTGCACATTGCCGATCCACAACCGATCTGTGATGACATCTCTCATATTGCGTCCATGGAAAACCATTCCGTGTGTTTCCAGTTGATTGTAAATAAACGTTGGAAACGCTGCACTTTAGAACCGATCTCAAAGTTCCGGAAATTGGAGTCAAATTGAAAACCGTATGAAAATTCAAAAGTGCGTGGCGCCTTTTCGGCGGAGTATATATCTCGGTAGAATGTCCCATGAAAATACTCTCTGCGAGAGGACAACCAATGATCTATCTGCGAGCACTTCTAGTCGGTCTCACTATTACCATGATTAATTCATCATCTGCATTCGGCGATGGGCAACCCGGGAGCCAGACGGCTGCCAGGTTGAAGGAGCCAGTTAGCGTCGAACTGGGATATCTCCTCTATCTGCCCGAAGAATACGAGCAGCGAGATTCTTGGCCTTTGATACTATTCCTACACGGCGCCGGGGAACGGGGTGACGATTTAGAACTGGTCAAAAAGCATGGTCCGCCCAAATTGATCGCGGCTGGCGAGGATTTTCCGTTTATTGTCGTCTCGCCACAATGCCCGAAAGATCGCTGGTGGGAGTCGGTGGAGCTTGCAGCGCTATTGGACGAAGTCAGTGGACGGTACAACGTCGATGCCGACCGCATCTATGTGACCGGTCTGAGTATGGGTGGCTTCGGTACTTGGCGACTGGCCTTCTTTCAGCCACATCGTTTTGCGGCGATTGCGCCCATTTGCGGCGGAGGCGAACGGTACTGGACGAAGAGCTACCCCCACCTTCCGGTCTGGGCGTTCCACGGCGCCAAGGATACTTCGGTGCCACTCGAACGCTCGGTGGACATGATTGAGGGTCTCGAAGCAGAGGGTGGTCATCCGAAATTAACGGTCTATCCAGAGGCGAAACACGATTCGTGGACCGAGACTTACGAGAACCCTGAATTCTACGAATGGCTCTTGCAGCAGAAGCGTTCAATACCAAATTAGGATCAAGGGCGATCACCGTGTCGAAGAACCAGCGTCAGACACCTCGCAAACCGGCCACAAAATTGCCGAACCTGCAAAAGAAGCTGCAAAAGCAAAAGATCCACGCCAAGAAATCGAAACGGAAGTAAAAAGCACACTTTCGTCAACAGAATGACATAGCAGTGGCTCGATTGGGATGGAAACTAACGTCAACCGAATTGTGGTTCTGCTCGATTGGAATCTTACTTGCTGTCATTGCAATTGTGGTCCATCAATTCGAAGCATGGCAATTCCAACGTGCGATAACCGTAGGTATGACACAAACAGAGGTCTAACAATCTGTCGGCGATCCGACCAGCAAACTGTCGCCAGGAATGACTCTGCCTCGGTTTGGCAGCGGCCCTGAACGAACAGTCGACTGCGAGGTCTGGATTTACCACGTCTTTCCAGGCAGCCAACACCGATTCGTGCTGTCGTTTCGCGAAGGCTTGGTCGCAAAGATCGACCGACACCAGAATTGAGTCATCGATGACCGGTTCGTACGTGTGTCTCTCTTTGCTCCGACGTTCGCAGCTTAAATTCCGCTGGGGCATCCCAAGGTTTGCGCAGGTTCACTAACATTTATTCGCTCGAGTGGATTTCACAAGGAATCTGAAGCGAAGAGTTGCTTTAGATTGGTTTGAAGGGAACTGAATTGGGACGGCACGCTGGTCGCATCAAACTGATTGCCGCATTGCTGACGTTTGTCTCTTGCATCGCGATTCTGCGTGCACTTCCGGTAGAGGCAATTCGCGATGGGTTGGAATTCTGGATATCCAGTTTGGGCCCCAGTGGACCGCTGATGTTCGGTGGTCTTTACGTCATCGCGACGGTCCTGTTACTGCCTGCGTCTGCCTTCACGTTGGTGGCCGGCGCGGTGTTCGGTCTCTGGTTGGGATTTGTGATCGTCTCATTGGCATCGACAACCGGGGCAGCACTGGCGTTCTTGATCGCCCGTTATTTGGCACGCAGTAAGGTCGAGCAGTTCACGCAGGCGGACCCGCGTTTCGCAGCAATTGACGACGCGATTGCCGAGGGGGGCTGGAGAATCGTCGCTTTACTCAGGCTTTCTCCGGCTGTGCCATTTAACGTGCAGAACTATTTGTACGGCGTAACAAAGATTCGTTTTTGGCCCTGCGTGCTAACCAGTTGGGTGGCGATGATCCCCGGAACGTTTCTGTATGTTTACCTCGGTCATTTGACGGGAGCAGCCGCGGCAGGCGGCGGGGATTGGCCAGCCGGCCGCTGGGCACTGCTGATCATTGGGCTATTAGCAACCATCGCCGTGACCGTTTACATCACGCGACTCGCGCGGCGGCAATTGAAGGCCCGGACCGGAATCGCTGAGCAAAAGCCCGCATCGAATTCGGCACACGCGAACACTGCAGCTACGACAAGGTCGGTCATCATCTGGACGGTTGTGGCCGCAGTTTTCGTGTCGCTCGCCGTTGTCGCTCAATTCAAGTCGGCAGCCCTGAGAGACTTTGTCGATGAAATCGCGGCAGCATTTCGCCCCCCAAATGTCGTGATGCGGGAATCATATGCACCGAAACCGGACGGTCCGATCGTTGACCATTCCTTGTTCGACGAAGTCCTGCAAGCCCACGTCGATGACGATGGTTGGGTCGACTACGCCAAGCTTCAACAAAATCCGCAACGACTCGATGCTTACCTCACTCAACTCGAATCCGCTCCATTCGATGACCTGGGGCGCAACCAAAAGCTGGCGGTTCTCTTGAACGCCTATAACGCTTTCACCTTGAAACTGATCACTGAGCATTACCCCGTGGCATCCATTCGTGCGATTCCCGAACCAAACCGTTGGGAAGACCGGCGCTGGAAAGTGGGATCCCACACCTGGAGTCTCTCGCAGATTGAGCATGAACAAATCCGACCGCATTTTGTGGAGCCAAGAATCCACTTTGCCCTGGTCTGTGCCGCCGTGGGATGCCCGCCACTCGCACGCCAAGCATTTCGCGGCGAAAAACTTGACGAGCAGCTGCAGCAACAAGCCGAGTATGTCCTGAACCACAAGACTTGGGCTCAGTTTCTGCCAGACCGTAACGAGCTACGTTTGACGCCGCTGTTTAAATGGTACGGTGGAGATTTTGAACAAGTCGCTGGTTCCGTCGTGGATTTCGTGCGTCGATACATCGAAGTTCCGGCCGCCGATCCAACGATATCAATTCGGTGGCAGAGCTACGACTGGAAGCTGAACAGCATCGAGAATCGGCAGCCGCGGTGATGCGACATTTTCATTCTTCAACTCACAGTTTTCCAACCGGTACCGCAGCGCCGATATTGGCCATCCCCGGACCGTGGTACTCTTTGCCCAGCGGCAATATCATCGGTTCTTCGAAGGGTCGATAGGGAACCATCGCAGCGATCTCATCCAGTTTCTGAATCAGGTCTTGCGGAAGCGGACCTTTTTCGGCGGCGGCAACACTCTCTTCCAGCTGCTGCATCGTTTTGCAGCCAATGGGAACTGTGGAAACTGAAGGATTCGAAAGCACGAATCGCAGCGCAAGTTCAGGGAGTTTAATCGCCGCATCGTCAAGTAGGCGATACAACGCCAGGAATTGTTCTTGGCGGACTTTTGATAGCCACATCGGCCGTTCTTTGATGACATCGTCAAACCTTCTACCAAGAAATCCCTGGCCGAGAGCCGACCCGATAACGATCCCCATATTTCGACCGATCGCCTCGGGGAGGACTTCGCTGGTCGCTTCTCGATAAAGCAAGTTGTAGTTGAACGCCGTCAAAACGACATCAAAGCGGTCACTGCGAATTAATGCAGACATTTCAGCAGTCGTCGTGCCGCCGAGTCCGGTGAAACGAATCTTGCCTTGGGTCTTGAGATCTTCAATGACATCGAGAACGGGGCCTTCCAGGGGATCGTAGCTGGTCCACCAATTGTACTGCTGCGGGCGGTCCGGCTCGTGGACCATCAAAACGTCGACGATTTCGCGGCCCAGCAACCGCAGGCTTTCCTCGACCGATTTACGGAGTGCTTTCGCGTCTTGTGCATCGAACGGTTGAGGCCGCCCACCCAACTTCGTGGTGATGACTAACGGTGCAGTGTTGCCTTCCAGCGCCATGCCAATCGTTTTCTCGCTGTCGGCATACGCAGGTGCCGTATCGATGGCGTTGATTCCGAGATCAATGGCGCGCTGCAGGATTCGCTTAGTTTCTTCGACGCCACCGGCAAGCGACGAGGTATACAATCCGCCGATCGAAAGCTCGCTGACTTCAAATCCGGTTCTGCCCAATGTGCGGTACTTCAAGGAATCGTCCTTTGTCCGTGCTGAAGCGGAGTTGTTCCGCGGCGACAGAACTGGGTGTTCGATGCGGAGTCAAAATCGACTGTCGCCTTTACGCGATGACGTCATGGATAACGTGGCCCTTGACGTCGGTCAGCCGCATATCACGTCCGCCGAAACGAAAAGTCGACTTTGTATGCTCAACACCGAGCAAGTGCAGCATCGTGGCATGCAGATCGTGAATTTCGATCTTGTCTTGAATGGCCTTGTAGCCCCATTCGTCGGTCGAGCCGTAGATTGTCCCCCCTTTGATGCCCCCACCTGCCATCCAGATGCTAAAGCCAAAGGGATTGTGATCACGACCATCCTTACCCTGCGCGAAAGGCGTGCGGCCGAACTCGCCGGCCCACACCACCAGTGTATCATCCAAAAGGCCGCGTTGCTCCAAATCGGTCAGCAATGCGCCAATCGGTTGATCGACCGCCAAAGCGTTCTTTGCATGCCGTTCTCTTAGCTTCGCATGCTGGTCCCAGCGATCTCCGCGGATATCGGGACAGGTCAATTCAATAAATCGCACACCTCGTTCAACTAAGCGCCGCGCCAGCAGACATTCAGCCGCATAGATGCGTGTTTGTTCATTCTCAGCATCGAGTCCGTACATTTCTTGAGTATGCTTCGGCTCTGCGGAGAGCTGCATCAATTCTGGGACAGCCATCTGCATGTTGTAAGCCAACTCGTAGTTGGCGATTGCTGATTCGAGGCTGTCATGCCGGCCGTATTGGTCCACGACAGACTGATCGAGTCGACGCATCAGTGACAGCTTGCTTTGTTGTAATTTGCTCGTCGGTTCGGTCGGTGTGATATTGGCGACCGCTGTGCCCGCTGGTTTGAACACAGATCCTTGAAAACTCGCGGGGAGAAATCCGCTACCGAAGCAGTCGAGTCCACCCGGAGGGATCAACCCGCCGTTAATGACGACAAATCCCGGGAGGTTTTGGCACTCACTCCCTAATCCGTATGTGACCCAAGCGCCCATACTCGGACGTCCCTGCACACCACTTCCCGAGTGTAAGAAATAGTTGGCGAAGGTATGTTCAGGAAACTCCGAAGTGGCGGAGCGAATGACCGCCATTTTGTCGACGTGTTTCGCAACATTGGGGAACAGGTCGCTGACCGGAATGCCGGATTGGCCGTATTGATGAAACTTCCAGGGGCTGGCTAATACGAGCCCATTGTTATTGAACTGAGTCGGCTCGACTTTGAACAATTTCCCAGGATCCTGGCCGTTGTATTTATCGAGCGCCGGCTTGGGATCAAACGTATCGACCTGCGATGGCCCGCCATCCATGTAAAGGAAAATGACGTTACGCGCAGCGGCTGGAAAATGGAGGCCGTGCGTCCCGGTTGCCGAGTACGCCGCTTCGTGTAAAAGAGAATGCAGAGCGACGGCACCGAAACCGTTCGCGCATTGCTGCAGCATCGCTCGGCGATTGAGCGGTCGGGGCTGATAGTTGTTGCAATGAGTACTCGACATTCTGGGAATCCCGGATTCTTCTGTTCAAACAGTTCGCGTCGGGTGAGACGGCCACTTTGATGGCATCAAGACACAAAATGCTTTGCTTGGCCGTCTTGATTCATCTACCGAATAAATATGAACTCCTTGACATTGATTAATGTATGCGCGAGATCCGACCAAATCATCGGGTCATCAGCCGATGTTTTTCGTTCACGTGCCTGGTCGTCAACAAACTGTAGAGCCGCTTGTAGTTCCTCCGCGCGAGGCGGACGCGCGAAAGCCGTCTCGTACATCCATTGGATTCGCGAAGCTCGATCGGAAGGCTCCGCGTTCAGGGCGCGGCTTGCCCACTGTTGCGACAATTCGACAACCAAAGGATCGTTCAGCAGAATTAGGGACTGTGCGGGAACATTGGAAACATTGCGGCGTCCCATCGTGCTGAAGGGAACCGGGGTGTCGAATGTGAGCATAAATGGTGACAGAAAATTGCGACGCACGGCAACGTAAATCGATCGGCGGCCATCACCGTCCTGTGGGCCACTCTTTCGCGGGCGGCCGCGACCATCCATAAACGTCGTCAGGTGAATTGGAACGGATTCCCCATACATCGTGCCGTCTAATCGGCCGGAAATCTCCAACAGAGAATCTCGAATAACCTCTCCTTCAAGTCGCTTGACCGGCATGTGATGCCATAAGAGGTTCTTCGGATCGTCACGCATTTCCCGTTCACCGGGATGGCTCGACATTTGATAGCTTTCGGACAGCACGATGTACTTGATCGTTTGCTTCAGCGAGCGGCCGTGGTTCAAGAACCAGACGGCGAGATGATCAAGCAATTCCGGATGTGTGGGCGGCTGACCCAATACGCCAAAATCGTCGACTGTCGGGACGATGCCTCGGCCGAACAAGTGATGCCAAATCCGATTCACGATGACGCGGGACGTAAATGGATTCTGTGGATCGTTGATTTGACGGGCCAATTCCAACCGGCCGCTGCCCGGTTCCGTCCCAAGCGTTTGATCGCCGGCGATCGCTTCCAGGAAACGCCGCGGGGCCAGCTGACCTGGATTCGCGTGGCTTCCACGAATGAGCACATGGTCGTTTTCGCCAGTACCGTCCCACATCGCCATGGCCGTCCGAGAGGTCGCTTCGATTCTTCGGCACAATTCCGCTCGTTGCTGGGTGTATTCTTGAATCTGCCGATCGAGTTTGCGTCGTAAGGAGCTATTCGGACGTGCCAAGAGGTCCAAGTTATCAACCAGGAACTGGATGATCTGCGTGAATGGGGTGGCGTTGGGGTCTCGGTGCAAGGCACCCGTTTGCCAAGCCTCTAGCGCTTTCGATAAGGACTCCTCGATTTCGTCTTGTCGTTCTTGTGGACTCGATTCACGAGCCAACCTAAGGAATGTTTGGCCAGGCGGCTCAGAGACCTGTGGGCCATCCGAAACGAGGCCGTCAACAACCTTGAGGATTTCGAGCGGATCTTCTTCTCGCGTCGTGAATTCAACATGCAGGCGATGACCAATGTAGCGGTTGAGCTTTTGGCTGACCCATCGCGGGGCGAGGTTCTCGTCGGGCTTTACTTCGAGGAGTGTTTCTGAGTGTAAGGGGCCTGAAACCAGGCGATGGGAGTCGACACAAACGACGATATGGCATCCACCGGCGATTAAATAGGACAGCGTTCCCGATTGGAGTTCGAACGTCGGCGTCCGCAACGTACGTCCCGCTCGCGGAAATTTGCTTAAGCTGTTCTTCTCGTTGGTAACCGTTCGTTCATCAATCTGCAGGCTGTTCCAAATCGGATCGCGCCGCGCGGCATCGTACTGAATGATCGAGAGCGCGGGACCGGTCGGCGTGTCGTTGGTTACAAGTTGACCCGCACGTACTGGCCGCAGCCCAAAGCTGAAGCCGTCCTGCATAAAGTCCGATTGAGGAGCAACCGCATAGTCAACGACGATCCGTCCAGCTGCATCACCGTGAGACTCGTCACCGGTACTCGAATTGTCCGACGATTGTTTATTGACCGATCTGGCTTTGCGTCGGCCGGTCGAATTCTGGCTGCTGCGCAACCAACCCATCACCTTCGCTTGCGATTCCTTATCGAGTCCTTCGAGTCGGTTAACCCATTGCTTAAGACGTTTTTCAGGAACTCGAAACCGCTTCGCGATCGCTTCGATACTGGCGCTTTTATGGAGCACCTCAGTGGAGGCCGAGAGGAAAGCGGCTGTTTGCTTAATCTTGGGGACAACAGCGTCGACCACCGACTGACGAATTGTAGACTGCATGTGTTGATCGAGCTCATCGAGCGATTCGGCGATTCTGCGGTTGTGCTCGACCGACTCAAAACGGACTTGTCGGTAGTCGCTACTCTGCAAGAATCCGCTGAGGCTGTAGTAATCGAGTGAAGAGATCGCGTCGAATTTGTGATCGTGACAGCGTGCGCAGGCGACTGTCAGGCCCAAGAACGTTTTCGACATGACATCGATCATGTTGTCAAATCGGTCAGTTTCGTCTTTGCGAATATCGACTGGTGAGTGAACCCATTCGCCCAAGAACCAAAAACCCGTTCCCAAAATTGACTCGTTGAATCCTTCGCCCGGGTGCAGGCGGGGCATTTGCAACAAATCGCCGGCAATATGCTCTCTGACAAATTGATCATATGGAACATCGGCATTCAGCGCTCGAATGACGTAGTCGCGGTACTCGAAAGCATTGGGCGCGTCATTGTCGAATTCGTGACCGCGAGACTCGGCATAGCGAACCAGATCGAGCCAATGTCTTCCCCAGCGCTCACCAAAATGCGGCGATTCCAGTAATTCATCGACGACCTTTTCCAGCGCGCGGGGAGATTCATCCGCCAAGAACTTGCCGACCTGCTCCGACGTGGGCGGAAGGCCAATCAAATCGAAATACAATCTGCGGATGAGTGTGCGACGATCAGCTCGCATTGCCGGTGATAGTTCGTCTTTCTCTAATTCACTCAGAATGAATGCATCAAGATCCGCCTGGGGCCATTTCGTATCCTTGACGGAAGGTAACTCGGG
>JANQRQ010000354.1 GCA_028284485.1 Planctomycetaceae bacterium
CTACGAGCAGGAGGGAGAAAACCAGCAAACATCTCATGGCCGCCTCCGACTTGATACGCTTGGGATGCATCGATCCTGAAATCCCGCCATTGTGCCCCAACAGGATTGTCTTCGATCACAGCTGCAGTCCAGCACAACGGAACGATGAATTCTGCAGTGTTGTCATTCCGCGTTATTCTGCCCTCTAGAATAACACATCGGCGGGCCCTGATCTATGAATTCGATAGGACATTTGGCGAGCGTCGACCCGAATTATCGTGCTTGCAGAGCCATCGAACGGAGTGCTTTTTCGAACCGCCACCAGTCGCCATACGTAGAATTCACCGGGCAGGGACTACGACAACTCGTGAATCGAGGAGTGCCGGTCAACGAGGTATTGCGGACGTCCGTTATTGTCCACCAGAGTGGTGTTTGCGACATCGATCCCCAGATTCTTATAGATGGTCGCAAAGACTTCCTGCATATGGACCGGCCGATCGACGGCTTCTTCCGCCAAGCGATTTGTCGCACCGATCACTTGCCCTGTCGTCATGCCGCCACCGGCCATTAATGCCGCGTGGACCCGGGGCCAATGGTCGCGACCAGCACGTTCATTGATTTTCGGCGTGCGGCCGAATTCCCCCCATACAACGACTGTGACGTCTTTGTCGAGGCCCCGAAAATGCAGGTCTTCGACGAGGCCGGCAATTCCTTGATCGAGTAGAGGGACCACTTTGCGGGCGTGCTGAAAATTCTTGCCGTGCCAGTCAAAGTGCGCAAAGCTGCAGGTCACACATCGAGCACCGGCTTCCACCAGACGACGTGCCTGCAAAAACCGGGACATGATCGCCATGTAACCCTTTTTGTGGTTGTAGCCCAGTACGTCCAAATCGTCCTTGCCGTAAAGAGCACGGACCTGCGGATCTTCCCGCTCCAAATCGAGCGCTTCAGCCAACTTCGACGACGACAACACGTTGAGAGCTTGCTCGGTAAACGTATCTGCGAGACCTTCCGCCACTTGTTGATCAGATCGCCGACGGAAGCGATCGAATTGTTGCAACAAATGTGCTCGGCTTTGCAATCGTTGAGAAGATTCCTGATCCAAAGTCATGTTGCGCATCGATTCACCGTCAGGTCGAAAGGGCGCGTGACCGGCCCCCAAGAATCCCAGACCTTTGATATTCCACGGATCGTGCGCCATCTTTTGCGAAAGATCGATGTACGGCGGCACGGCGGTGCTGACTGGACCATGCAGTTTCGAAAGGACAGCTCCCATAGCCGGCCAACCACCCTGCGGCTGATTCCCGTTAAAATGGTGACCGGTGCAACATTCAAACGAATCATGACGACCTTCGGCGCCCACAAGAGACCGGATGACCGCGAACTTGTCCATCATGCCCGCCACACGAGGCATCAACTCGCTGATTTGAATGCCGGTGACGTTTGTGTCGATCGGCTGGAATTCGCCGCGGATTTCCACCGGGGCATCCGGCTTGAGGTCCAGCATGTCCTGGTGCGGTGGGCCGCCGGCCAGGAAAATCATGATGACCGCTTTGTGCTGAGAAACAGCACCCGTTTGCTGCTGTGCCTGCAAAATCTGTGGTAACGACAGGCCACCCATTGCCAGTCCGCCGATCTGCAGGAACGACCGACGCGAAACGCCGTCGCACATTCGAACAGGTTCGCCAGTCAGTCTGAGCATCGATCGGACCTCGACTCAAAACCGGGAGGGTAGGTGCTCTGTATCATATCACATCCATGTCCCGGTCATGCAATTCGTGGACAGACACGAATAATATCCGGGTTGAGACTCGCTGGTCGCTACACCATCATCCCAAGTGATTATTGCGATCGAATTCAGCGCGACACCGAAAGCACCAAGGTGATACCAATCGGTCGCCGATTCAGACGTTGATTTCATAAATCGCGTCGTCAATCGGGTACTTTCGACGATTCGGCTTGCTGGGCCAGGCAGGAGGCGCCATCTCGTCCAGCCACTCCTGTAAGGCTTGTTCCAGTTTTTCAACAATCTCGGGACGCGATTTTGCCAAGTTATTGGTTTCGCCCACATCCTGGGAAAGATCAAACAGCCAAACATAGTCGCCGGCCTTAATCATCTTCCAGTTGCCCATGCGGACCGCTTTGTTAGGGCCGTTGCTCCAGAAGAGTGTTTCGTGCGGAACGGAAGAGTTTTTCCCTGCCAGATACGGAAGCAGGTCGACACCATCAAGCTCCAAAGCGTCCGGCAATTCGATACCGGCAGCGGCACAAACGGTCGGGAAGACGTCCAGCGAACTTGTCGTCTTTTCGTAGACGGCGTCCGCAGAAAGGACTCCCGGCCAACTGGCGATCATAGGAACCCGTACACCACCCTCGAAGAGAAACAGCTTGCCCATCCGTAATGGGCCGTTACTTTGCACGCCTGTGTACATGGGCCCGCCGTTGTCGTTCAAAAAAATAACGAGCGTATTCTGTCGCAAGTCATTCTTGTCCAATGCACCGATAATGGCTCCAACGGCGTCGTCCAAAGCACTGGTCATCGCGTTGAAATCGCGTTGCGTGCTGTCGGCAACATTCGGAAATCGGCGTTGATACTTCTCGGTCGCTTCAATCGGAGTGTGGACGGCATTAAACGGAACGTACGCGAAAAATGGTTTGTCATGACTTCGATTGATAAAGGCCACCGCCTCGCGAGCAATTGCGTCGGTCAGATATTCCGGTTCAATCAAAGGAGTCTTACCACGCATGATTGTGGCGTAGACAGGCTGCTCTTGCTTGGCCGGGAAGAACGAGTGCGCACCCGCCAAAAAACCAAAGAACTCGTCAAACCCACGCTCCTGCGGATGAAAATGGTCGTGCGTTCCCAAATGCCACTTCCCAAACATGCCAGTTGCATACCCGGCTTTTTGAAAAACATCGGCCATGGTCACGGCAGATGGGTCTAAGCCGCGAACGAGACGATGAGTGATCGGCCCAGTCGACGTGTTAAATTCGAATCCGTATCGCTGTTGGTATCGGCCGGACATCAAGCCAGCGCGCGACGGGCTGCAGGTGGCCGCCGTCACGTAGGCTTTGGTGAATTTCACGCCGGAACCGGCCAACTTGTCGAGGTGGGGCGCCGGAATCGTTTTGGAGCCATAGGTCGACGTGTCGGCGTATCCCAAATCGTCGGAAAACAGGAGCACGACGTTGGGCGGGCGATTCGACCCATCGACGACAGAGGTGATTGGTGCCAGCAACTTTTCGCGTGCTGCAACTGCTGCGGCGCTTGGCGGGAAAACTGGAGTTTCATCCGCTGAAGAGACGGCATCCCCTGCTTGTTGCGCAAATGCGAGAACTGGGAACAACACGGCACAAACGGCGAGTAAATTTGTTCGAATATTCATAGCCTATAGAATACCGCTTGAATCGTTGGGATCAATGGGCGAACTGCGTCTATTGTTGAATACGATGTTGCCCGTAAGATGTCGTGAAAGTGACCGGTATCGATTTAGGATTGATGTCCTTCAACAATGCGATTCCAACAAGCGATCGCAGAGTATTTGACGGAACGTCGGAGATACCAGAGAATCAAGACTCCATTCGTTCAGCTCGTGTAACCGGGAAGCGAAGATAATGAAGTCAGCGAAATTGGTTCTGGCAACAACATGGATGCTTTGTGCTTATACGATCCAACCCATCCAGGCAGAGATTACGCGTGCGTTTGTCGAGGGATCGGCGAAAACGGTCCGCATGCTCCAACAAGATGGGCAGGTACTCTTGCATGCGGATGATCTGGCTGCCGCCATTGAATGGGAGTTGAAAACTGTCACGGCAGGCCGACTTGTTACCTTCTGCAAGACTGAATCAAGCGAGATCTGCGTACCGATCCGTCTTGATCGGGTCGTGCATTCCTTTCAAGACGGTGCACTCTATCTTCGTGCGATCGACGTGCTGCCCGGTCTCGGACTCGAATCTGCTGTTGAAGGCGAACAACTCGTGCTCCGGACTGCAGGAGATGCGACGGTCGACCTAGCGGATAGTACCCCAGAATATCATGCCACATGGGGACCGGGACGGGGATTTCAAACAGGTCAAACGCTCCCGGACATTCCGCTATTCGACCTCGATGGAAACGAGGTCCGCTTTTCGCGGTTCTTAGGCAAGCAATACATCATTTATTGTTGGGCCAGTTGGTGATTCTGCCGCAACAATCTGCCGGTCTGGCAGAAAAAGTTCGAAGCCTATCGCGACATGGGCTTCACTGTTGTGGGAATCGCACTCGATGCCGAAGGAATTCAACCAGCGAAGTTGTACTATGAGAAATTTGGAGTCACGTTTCCGGCGCTTGTGGACCCGAACTATGCCACAGAATTTGGCGCTGTTCCCAAGACGTTTTTCGTGAACGAACATGGTGTCGTACAGAATCTGAATCGTTGGGAAGAGCGTTTGCGTACCAAAGATGAGTTGGAGTCCGTCACGAATTCCGTTCGCAAACTATGGAGCGAACCGGGCCAACGACTTGAGCCGGCTGCCATCGCGGAACTCGTTCGACGGCACAACGACGAGCCTGAAGATTTGTCCGTTGTTGTTGAATTGGCTTCGCGTTACCTGGAGTTGCAACTATATCGGGAAGCGGAATCTGTTTTGGCCGCTACGATCGGCCATTACGACCCGCGCGAGGTTGCCCGCTCAGATGACCACGAAAAGGCCACGTTGCTCGGCCAGGCATTCTTTCAACGGTCCCGGGCTGCCGTCAATAATCGCAAAGCCCAAGTCCACTATGCGACGCTGTCCTACTATTTGAACCCGTCAGTCGGTTACGGAAAGCAAATCGCCCGAATTATTGCTCCGGAAAAGTTTGATCATCGCCCTGGAGGCGATTTCGACAATGATTTTCGCGAAGGGACGCTGCGGCGGTTAAAACAGGAGCGGGCCGCTTGGCTTCAGCAGAATCGCTGACTCCCGTTCCATGAATGACCGGCCACTATGCCGGCACACCCGTTAGGTCGGCTGATCGCCGGTTTGGGTTGCCCAGACGCGGATCGCGCTGCTGTCGTCTCCCCCGTTCTGCGCGCATTTGCATGAGTGTGCCAGTTGCGGCTCTTAGCGAAGGGCCACATTCACAAAGTTGGCCCCATCCATCTCATCTCTAAAAGCAACCGAGATCGCCGCACCACAAAAAATCACAAGCCTAACCCTTCAAGCGACTTACGGCATTTACCCCCGAAGACCGCGATCCAATCGGTCAGTATTTCCAAAAAAACGTCTTCGAAACATGTAACAAATCACTCCATCTCACGCTGAGGCTCCTTAGTCGGGAACAACACCAAAAACAACGTTACTCAGGAGCAAAAGTGATGAAACGCATCGTTCAACTGTCTTGTCTGTCTGCATTGGCCCTCACAATCTTACTGCCGGCGTGTGTCGAAGCCGGTAACAAGTTCGGATCGAAAGGCGGTTCATCCGGGCGTCGCAACTTTGGCTCAAACGGTGGATCATTCCGGAAGTCCGGCGGCGGCAACAGTAACTATCGCTTCCGCAGCAACAACGGCTCTGGAAACTCTCAGCGCCGATTCGGTTCGTCTCATCAGAATTTCGGTGGCGGGAATTTCCATAAAGGCGCGAAAACTGGTGGCAATTTTCACCATTTCAACCACGGACACCACAACTTCCACAAGAATCACGGCCACCATGGATTTCACTGGAACCATGGCAAGAACAACAATCGCGGACACCACGGTTTCCACGGGAACCATGGTCACCACAACCATCGTTGGAACCACAATGGAAACTGGAAACACAATTGGAAGCACAATGGCCACCATGGGAATCACTGGTTCCCCAAGCAGAAAGGCTTCTCGTCCGGCTCCGGCAAAGTCGTGATTCTTCCTGCAGCGAAGTGATGAATGGAAGAACGGTGAAACGACAACACCCCTTCAATGTTCGGTTTGTTGGAAGCTTCACCGGCCACACGAAATATCTTTAAGGCGGACGGACAGCGGGCCGACTCGACCCAGATTCACCTGCTGCCGGCTGCTCCCGAAGAAGCCCCATCCTGATCGCAAACGACGCAACAACTCGACATCCAATTGGCCGGAGTTCGCGACTGTGAACTCCGGCCGTTTTTGTTAGACCGCTCCGCAATCAGATGAACGGCTGGCCCCACTCGGAATGACCGTCCATCCTTTGATCAATCCGTGGTTCCTCAAATGGGGCAGCGTGAATAGCCCACAACCGAACAGAGACCGCTTGGAGACAGCTCATTCGGTTGAATCTCGGCGCTGTTCAAGATATGACACGGATTAATTCTAATCCTGGCCGGTAGGAGGCCGGACAGATATCGCCCCGACTGCACCAATCGCTGTGAAAAGGGGCAAACGTGTGGTCAAAATACGACTTGGCACTCGGAGGAAGATTTATGGTGAAACCGTTGTTTTTGTGCTCGACTGCGGTCATTTTGTTCGGTTGCAGCCCCCGCGCCGGATTGGATTCCGACCCCCCGGTACCAACGGCAGATGCTCTTTCGTCTGAAAAGCCAGCTGATGCAGCTCCGGACGAGTTCCAGGTTAACTTCAAGACAACCAAAGGCGAAATCGTCGTTGCTGTCCATCGCGATTGGGCGCCCAATGGTGTCGACCGGTTCTACCAATTGGTGAAAACTGGTTTCTTCGATGGCTGCCGGTTCTTTCGTGTCGTGCCCGGTTTTGTTGTCCAATTTGGAATCACCGGCGACCCCATGGTGCAAAGCCAATGGCGTGAATCACCTATCGCTGACGACCCCGTTGTGCAATCAAACAAGCGCGGCTATTTGACGTTTGCGACGGCTGGTCCGAACACTCGGACTAGTCAGCTCTTCATCAATCTCGCCGACAATGCGAATCTCGACGGCCAAGGGTTCTCCCCATTCGCTGAAGTCACAACAGGAATGGACGTCGTCGACTCGATCTACGCAGGTTACGGCGAATCCCCTCAACAGCACATGATTCAAGACCAGGGAAACGAGTACCTCACTAGTGAATTCCCAATGCTCGATTACATCGAAACCGCGACAATTATCGAGGGTGGGTAATAGGTACTGGCACGAAAATCATATATCTCTTACGTGACCCAACGGGAGATCGCGATGACAACTAAAGTACCCCATCACTTGTGGCGGGCACTGACCACTGTCGTATGCGGCGGATTGCTTTTCGTGTCCGGTGCGTGCCCGAGCGCCGCCGACGAAAAAGACGACGATAAGCCGGAAAAATCACCCCCCAGATTCCATGTCAAATTGGAGACAGGCGCCGGGAAAGTTGTGATTATTGAAGTCACACGGGAATGGGCGCCGATTGGTGCTGACCGGTTTCACCACGCCGTAAAATCGGGCTTTTATAACGAGTGTCGCTTCTTTCGCGTCGTTCCGGAATTCATCGTCCAATTCGGCATCAACGGCGACCCGAAGACACAAGCGAAATGGCGTGAAATGAGCATCAAGGACGATCCTGTCACACAATCGAACAAGCGGGGCACATTAACATTCGCCACCGCAGGTCCCGACACGCGAACAACGCAGCTATTCATCAACCTTCGTGACAACAACTTTCTCGATCGGCAAGGTTTTTCACCGTTTGGACGCGTTGTCAAGGGGATGGAAACTGTCGACGCAATCAACGCCGAATACGGCGAACGGCCGATCCAAGCATTGATTCAGGAGCAGGGTAACGAATACCTCAATCGCGCGTTTCCAAAGCTGGACTTTATCAAGAAGGCCACCATCCTAACGGAGAGCGATCTTAAGGATTTGAAACTCAACGAATCGTAAGCGGAACACTACGTCCAGCCATACGTCAGTCGCGACGAGATCGATCTGTCGATTTCGTCGCGTTTTTCATTCAGCCGCGGCGAATTACTCCAATGATTCCACAAGGATCGTTTCGGCTTCCGCGACTTCATTTCAGCGAATCGATTGGGCATTAAAGGAACGAAACGCCAAAACTAATGCCATTACGCCCAGGCAAACTCTTTTTCGGCGAGTTGCTGATACGCTTCGATATACTTTTCGCGCGTCCGTTGAATAATGTCTTCGGGAAGTTCGGGCGGTTCGCTTTCCCTATCCCAACCGGTTGAGACCAACCAATCTCTCACAAATTGTTTATCGTAACTTGGTTGCGAAGCGCCGGGCTGATACTGATCAACCGGCCAAAACCGAGAACTATCCGGAGTGAGAACCTCGTCGATCAACAAGATCTTCCCATTACGCAGACCGAACTCGAATTTGGTGTCGGCAATAATGATTCCCTTTTTCAACGCCATCTCCGCACTGCGCTGGTAAATATCAATGCTCAGGTCGCGAAGCTTCTCTGACATTTCGCTGCCGATTCGATCGCACATCGATTCGAAGGAAATGTTGATGTCGTGGCCTTCATCTTCCTTGGTTGCGGGCGTGAAAATCAGCTCTTGCAGTTTGTCACTTTCCTGAAGTCCTTCTGGGAGCGGAATGCTGCAAACCGAGCGAGATTGTTGGTACTCTTTCCAGCCCGAACCAGACAAGTAGCCACGGACCACGCACTCAATCGGAATCACCTCGGTTTTTTGAACGACCATACTGCGGCCTTCCAAAGCACCGACATCCAAACCTGCAGGAAGTGAAACGTCCGATGGATTCATGCTGATCAGGTGGTTGTCCACCCCAAGTTTCGAAAACCACATTTCACTGATTTGCGTTAGCACACGGCCCTTATCGGGGATGCCATTGGGGAGCACCCAGTCGAACGCGCTGATGCGGTCTGTCGCAACAAACAGTAGACGCTCGCCGAAATCGTAGATATCGCGAACCTTCCCTCGCCGAACTGGAATATCTGGTATCTGACTTTGAAGCAGAGCGAAATTTCCCATGGGTCGTTTTCTCTTTCGCCGTCGCATCCAGACAATGTGTGAAGGAATGTGTGAAGGCCAGATTCTCGGCTCTGTTGCGCCGCAAAACTCCGGGAAATCCCGCATTTTAACAACGCCGTCGTTCTTGAACAACGAAGCAAGTCAAACTACACTGAACGCGCGTTTGGCGTACCCGCCGGGTGATTTCCTCCCGTAGGAAACTCCCTCCATTGCAAAGCAATGCCGGTAGAGCCACTGCCGGCAGGAAAGTACATCTTGCTGCTCGTCGGGCCATCGAGTATCTGCTCTGGCGATACAGTGTGATGCACTGGGCGCCCGAAACTTTTCGGAGTTCCCGAATGGGTGTAATGAGATTTCTGGTTCATCCGGCCAATTTGATGAACGAATGGCCGGAAGCTCACCGTGGATATGTCCACGGTTCGGATGGTCGTGTATTCCCAACGCGAATCGAAATCAGCGACAATCTCATTACGTGTCGTCGTCAATTCTCTGAGAGCGGCAAGTTTCACGTCCCGTGGCCAGTCGCCGGATTCGGCAGACCGGTCTTGGGGACCGCAAGCTTACGCGAACGCGAAGAGCCCTATCTACTGCCTGTGGAATTGGCTCGTGGGACGATCTGTTTCGTGCGAAACCAATTGGCCTATTGGCAAAGCGGCGGATTGACCAGCACCGCAGAATTCGACGACGCCTACAAGCAGGCCCATACCCTATTTGGGCAGGCCGCATCGCTTCAAGATCAACCTGAAGAAGCATGCCGCCTCGCCAACGAAGCCATCGCCAAAGCTTGTCTGGCGAGCAAGTTATTAACCAACGTCTTCGTCGAGAAGAAGTTGGCATTGGCAGGTTATCCTGACTCGCCTCCTCCGTTCTCGCTGGGGTGCAACCTCGGACTTGCCGAACCGACCCCCCAATGGGACAAGGCATTCCTTGATACGTTCAATGCCGCCGAGATTGCTCTGGGATGGACCAACGTCGAATCCGAAGAGGGCACCTACCACTGGGACGTCTTCGATCAACAAGTCGAATGGTGTCAGCAAAATCGCGTGCTGATGCGGGGCGGACCATTGCTCGACTTGTCAACGGGCGGCCTGCCGGAATGGCTACGCCAGTGGAGCCACGATGTTTTGAATCTGCAAAGCTTCGTTTGTGACTACGTAGAAACGGCGATTTCCCGTTATGTTGGCAGGATTAGAACCTGGGAGGTCGTCGCGCGTGGCAACACCGGCGGCGCGTTGGGCCTGAGCGAGGAAAACCGTTTAGCATTAGTCGCCAAGGCGATGGAGGTGGCCGCTCGGGTTGATCAAAACTCGTTACTCATGATCCGTGTCGACCAACCCTGGGGCGAGTACCAAGCGCGGGGCCAACACCGGCTTTCTCCATTTCAATTCGTCGATGCACTCACGCGATGCGGTATTGCGTTATCGGCCGTCAACCTGGAAATCGCCATCGGATTCCGCCCAACCGGTTCCCCGTCTCGGGCTCTGTTGGAATTCTCCTGGTTGATCGACCGCTGGAGCATGCTGAAATTGCCATTGCATATTACTTTGGCATTTCCGTCTCAGGCCGGCCCCGACCCACATGCCCATGCTGATTTGGAAGTCGACAATCCGTGTTGGCGGGACGAGTGGAGCGACGCAGCACAGGCAGAATGGCTTGACGAAATTCTGCCATTAATGATGGCTAAGAAATCCGTCGCTGCCGTCTATTGGGCTCATTTGACAGACGCTGTCACGCACCGGTTCCCGCACTCCGGGCTATTGCGACCAGATGGCTCGCCGAAACCAGTCCTCGAGCATTTCCAAATCGGGCTGAAAGGCTAGAGACATTATTGGGCAGAATTGCCGCCATCGGATCAATTCCGACGAGATGGCCGTCATACACCCGATGGCGAAAGTGCTCTTTACCGTCGGCAGCGAAATGATTTGGCAACGCACCAAGGCAGCATACGAGGGACAACCGGCCTAACATGTCTCGCAGAATCGGCAGATCATGACCGATCGGAACCGGCGGGTGCGACTAATCGTTTCCTGAGAAGTAATCCCATCAAAAGTCCTATTCAATCACGTAATCCTATTTGTTCTATCTTATCGAGATATTTACACAAATTCGTTACTCTGCAAATCATTACCCTTCCAAACCGCGTCAGATTGGTATTTGATGTTTTAAGATGACGGTACTGGAACTTTCTCCGTTTTGAATCAGGAAATCTGCGTGCGATGCCAATGACAGCAGAGTCTGAAAACCGTTCTGCCCTGCCAACCGAAGTCGACCTGTCTTCGATACCGCGCTTTGCCAGGGTTGCGTTCGCCGCGCGATGCGCACGTCGCATTCAACCGTTGTTCGAAGTGCTGTGGCCCGATGCACCGGAGGAATACTCCGCAATCATCGACCGGTCAATCCGGATTGCCGAGGAGTCGGCAGCCGGCGGGAGGTTGGTCCAAGCTGAAGAGGACAAGAATTGCTCACAGGATGTTTGGGCCGTCGCTCGGGAAGCGGGCAATGAGGGCGAACCGGCAGCAGCCTGCGTCGCCAAAGCAGCCTGGGCAGCCGCGAAGGACTCCACCGCCGCGAATGTTGTCTTCTCGCTTAATGTATGCTTGTCGGCAGCCCGTCAATTCGGACGCAATGCCACCGGACAGGCAATTCGAAATGATTTTGAACGAGTGCGAGACGCGTCGATCCAAAACCGATGGGAAGACTCGACTCCGGTTTCCGTCGCCTTCTTCGGACCATTCTGGCCGGAAGGACCTCCGGCAGACTGGCCGTTTGATGTTGACGAATCGGAATTGATTGCGGCCCAAGCTGCAATCGAAACACCGGCACCGGCACCGGCACCAACTCCCGTTCCGCCGACGGAAGTTCCGGAACAGGTCGCCCCACCCACGGTCCCACCACCGACTCCCGTACAACCACCTGCCGACCACACGCCTCCCCCGGCGCCCCCAAAAGTCGCGCAGCCAGTTCAGCCGGCAGAAGCCGATGAAGTATTTCAATTGCAGCAGCCGGTCGTCACCACGCCCCCAAAACCGGCCGTTGCGCAACCAGCCGCAAGCGTCCCTCAACCACGGATGACTCCTCGGCAACAGCCTCCAAAGAAGAAGAAGCGCAAGAAAAAGGAGCGGGAACGGATTCCTAATTTCGAAGATCGCAACCCGGCAGTCGCCGCAGCGATCTCTCGCAAACCATCCTTCTTGAGAAGTCTAATTACCAGCACATTGGCTAGCGCATTTCTCGGCGCATTGATCGGGCTGGCATTTAGCGCCCCAATTAGCATGTATTATGGTCACCCCTCGTTGACCGACCCGGCTGCATGGGATGTGCAGGCACTCGTACAGGATGCCAAAGTTGTCGCCGAGACCGTCGACTGGCAAGACCAAGCTGCTGTTTTATCAGCGCTCCCGCAGTTGGCAACACCCGTTGGCGTCACATTGTCAGCTACGATCATTACGGGGCTCTTGGGATTCTTGATCGCGCTGATATCGGCACCGTTTCGCATGCTGCGATCGAATTGAGCCGTCGCTGCTAGACTGTTTTTGCCGCAAACGTGTTGAGGGCACGTTTCGGTCGGTATCGTATCCCGCGTAGATTCGAATTGCTGCCAGCATAAGCGGTCAGCCACCGAACTGCTTGTCTCCCCATATCAGCACATTGAGCAGCGGCCACATCCACATGCCCGCCTGTTTCGCATGACAAGTCAATTCCTGCAAGGTCTCCGTGCGAAACAGAGTACGGCCAAACCGACTACCGACCACGATCTGACCGGCACGCTCTTTCCAGGGTCCGGTTAACCAAGCTTGCACCGGTGTCGGAAAGCTCGCTTTCTTGCGGTGCGCTAGCATGTCCGGCATGTGAGATTCGGCTACGGCGCGCAAGACCCGTTTCGATTGCAGACTCCCGCGAAGTTCGAGTTCCGCGGCAGCCAAACAGGGCGCCTGCTCGTCTCGTCCGACACAAATTTTGTGAACGTTGGGAACTCGAAACATCGCTTCGACCAATTTGTGGTCCGCATAGGGGACACGCGCTTCGAGGCCAGCCAGCATCGTCGCGCTATCGAGCCGCGACAGCAAAGATTCCAAATTGATGCGGTGTAATACGAGTTCGTAACGCCGCAGAGCTGATTCGCCTTCATATTCTTCAAAGATATTCGAATAATAATCCAGCATTTGCCGGTCTTGGTCGACCAGGTTCCATGCCCAATTGCTGAACAAGGACGATTTCGCAGAGGTGGGAATCAAACTATTCAGGGTAAAATAGTGATCCACGAGCGATTCAAATCGATCGCGACCGTAGCATTTTCGAAGGCTCGTCTGAAACAGCCGTGCCGCCGCAGCCGATTGCTCCCAGTTCCCGGAGGCCAGACTGAATTGCCGGTCAAAATCTTGTCCAGACCAATGCTGCACCGCATATCCACAGAGCAGCTCGTCAGCCCCTTCCCCACCAAGGACGACCCCAACAGACTTCTTCAGGCTGGCCGCTAGTCGATAAATGATAACGTCCGATGGCGTCGACACTGGCGTGGCGTACTGTTCCAAAAGCCATTGCCAATCGTCGAAATATTCGTCAGGCGAGACTCGCACATCGCGATATTCGAATTCCAAATGTTCTGCACATCGTCGTGCATATTGAAAATCAGCAGCCTCACCTTCGTCTCCACCACCACATTCGGCGACAATATTGCCTGGCTTTGCCTCTCGCATGAAACAAGCAATTGTCGAAGAATCGACGCCTCCGCTGAGGAACATTCCAACGGGAACATCGCTAGCCAACATTTGACCGACTGATTCGCGCAGTCCGCTTTGTAGCTGGATTTGGGCGTCGTCGAATCCAATCGAGCGATTTTCCGCTTGCGGGTATTCCCAGTACCTCGAAATGGTGTACTCGTCGGCACGACCGGTTAAACATTCGCCAGGCATCAACTGCCAGATATTCTGGTAAACAGTATCGCGCCCCAAGGTGTTGCGAAACGTCGTCAGATAATGACTGATGACAGGTAGATTCGGCGCTTTGACAATCTGCGGATGACGCAAGAGAGCAGCGATTGAACTGGCAAAGACTAAACAGCCGTTGAGTTCCGTCAAGAAGAGCGGCTTGACGCCAAAATGGTCACGGGCCAAAAAGAGTCGCTCGTTACGAAAGTCGTAGACCCCGAACGCGAACATACCCCGGAGATGCTGTACGCATTCTGTTCCCCATTGCCGGTAAGCTGCCATGACGACTTCGGTATCGCAACGGGTCCGAAATCGGTGCCCATACCCCATGAGTTTCGTTCTGAGAGAAACATCGTTGTAAATCTCTCCGTTGTAGACGAGCGCGCATTGCCCGTCTTCCGAAATCCATGGCTGCCGACCCGCTGCCAAATCCCGAATGGCGAGACGGCGATGCGCCAGAACGACATTTTTCTTTTCGAATAGTCCGGCACCGTCGGGCCCCCGCGATTCCATCACGTCCCGCATCGCGATAACCTGCTGCTGTTCGACACCGACCGATGCGCTCGGAGCCGCGATAATGCCGAGTATCCCGCACATAGCAATGATATCGGCTACGACAGGAATTCACGTTCGTCCACCGCGAGGACAGCGCAATGCAATCGTCGTGCAGTTTCCGACAGTTCGTCGGCCTGTATCGATTGTGACGGGCTTACCGATTGGAGCGGCGACTTACTGTAATCCGAGTCCGTCAGCATGCGCGGTTCAGTCGACAGCTTTCGTATACGCGGCCAGCAGCGTTTCCAACTCGGGTTGGTCCGGCAAGCTTCCGATCAGAACAAACCGGTCAATTCCTCGAGATGAGAGATACCAATCGAGGATCGGCAGCAGCTTCTCTTGAAACAGGGCCGCCCGGCGACGCTGCACCCATACGACGTACGTCATTGACGCCAGTAAAACCAATCCCAAATCGAGAATCCACACCAGCATGGAAAGCGGCTGAAATGTATGAACCAGGAACATCGCCGTATAGAGCGAAACGGCGAAGACTCCCAGTGGGAGGTTTCGCTGCGCTTTGAGCCGCTCGTTGGCATGGATCAGCCGGCCATAAAGTTCCGGCTCTTCGAGATTACACTCTGCAACGTCGGGGTCGCGTAACGACTCGCAAACGAGTTCGCCTTCGCAACGGGAAACAACGACTGTCTCTCCCTCGTCCGGCAAGAATTCGGCGAGGTACTCCAATTCTTCAAATGGACTGTACATGACGCGCCACCTTGAAAACGAAATCCTGTCGTGATCAGGGACTCGTGTGTATCGGCTTAGAAAACCCACGATTCAAGACGATTCCACATCGAATGAATCCAAGCCGATTCTTCGGTCCTCCTTGCCGCTACTGAATTCCAAGTGTCTTCCCTATTGACCTCGGTGTCGGGGGGATTCGCCAGAAAATGTCACCGGGCTAATTCACCCAGCTAACGCAATCAACCCTCGCGCGATTACTCTACCCGAACTGATGCAGCACGTCCATTATTTTTTCAAAATCGTTCTCGACGACCTGCGGCTGATTTGCATACGGAGCCTGCTCAACCCCCGCCAAATGCAACGATTCGTCAGTTTGATTCTCGTCCGATGAGTGATACGCAACCGTTGCTGTCGGATCTTTCAGTTGATGACCCGTCAGAATGCAAACCACTCGGTCGGACTTGGAAATGACACCCTCACGTTGCAGCAACCGTGCACCGGCCACGCTGGCGCCGCTGGCCGGTTCACAACCGAATCCCCCGCCGCCGACTTGGGCCTTGGCGTCGAGAATCTCCTGGTCGCTCACCTGCCGGACGACTCCGTCGCAAACATCGAGTGCCCGAAGACATTTTGCGAGGTTGACCGGGCGATTGATTTCGATCGCCGTCGCCAAAGTTCTTGCACGACGGTTCTCGCCATCCATTTCCGTGTAGAAATCTTCAATAACGTTTCGATCAAAATTTCCAGCGTTCCACTTCACTTGCTGCTGTTCGTAAAGTCGATACAGCGTATTGGCACCTGCTGCATTGATAACGGCCAGCCGAGGGACTCGGTCGATCAAACCAAGTTGCTTGAGTTCAAGAAATGCTTTGCCAAACGCGCTGGAGTTTCCCAGGTTTCCTCCGGGGACCACGATCCAATCCGGAACGTCCCAGCCGAGCCCTTCCAGAACGCGATACATAATCGCCTTTTGCCCTTCGAGTCGAAACGGATTCACGCTGTTGCACAAATAGATTCCCCGCTTCTTGCAAACATCTCGAACCTGACTGAGCGCGTCGTCGAAGTCCCCCTGAATTTGCAAAGTCTTCGCCCCGTAATCGAGGGCCTGCGATAACTTGCCATAGGCGATCTTGCCGCTACCGACAAACACGACAACATCGAATAGTCGAGCAGTACTTGCGAAAACCGCCAACGAGGCACTGGTGTTGCCCGTCGATGCGCACGCAGCCAACTTGGCGCCAACCATATTGGCGTGCGTGCTGGCGGCCGTCATTCCATTGTCTTTGAAACTGCCGGACGGGTTAAGACCCTCGTATTGCAGGAACAGAGATTTTTCGTCGATTCCCACATACTGCGCGACGGCTGCCGACTTTTGCAGAATTGTCTGTCCCTCGCCGATCGTGACGATTTTTTCCTCGGGTGCGAATGGCAACAACTCGCGAAATCGCCAGACGCCGCTAAAGTCATTCGGAGAGTTCCGCAGTCCCCACCGAGCCTCAAATTCACGCAGCGAACTCGGGACCGGCAACCGGTCCCATTCGTAGCCAACATCCAGCAGGCTGCCGCAATCAGAACAGTGCGGCAAGACCTCGTCGATTGCAAATTTGGCGTGGCAATCGGGGTGAATGCATTCCTGGAATGCCAGTTCAGTTTTTGTCGTAACGGTAGAAATGTTCTGTGATCCTCATTCGCTGAAACATTCAGATTCGCGTCGTTTTCGTCAAACTGCGCGACTTGGATTTTCTGTGCGGACGACGGTATTCCTTAACAAGGAACAAAACCACCGTATCCCCATTTGTCGATCCCGACCCGCCCTTCCCACGTAGGCGGAAATCCAGAACCACACAATAGCAGGATACAATGCTCTTCTGAAGGGCATTGCGTCTCGCCGGAATCAACAACTTTTAGCTCATCTCCACGCCGAAATTGATGCGCACATTTGGAACCGGTTCTTGCCACTATCCCATGGATCATGCAAAATGCGTATTGAAAGACATTCTCGCACCTTAGGCGGACATGGCGATGCTCGAAATCGTTGACGCATCCCCCCATTTGTGTGACCGCGTTTCACGTCGGGCCATCCTCAAAGCGGGGAGTTTATCCGCCCTCGGATTGCCAGGCCTGGGCTACAGTTCCCAAGCGTTATCTGCATCGCCGAAAGTAATCGGACAAGCCAAACGCTGCATCTTGCTTTTTCTACTCGGCGGCCCGCCCCAACATTCGACGTGGGATCCCAAACCGGATGCCCCCACAGAAATCCAAGGGGAATTCGGCGCAATCTCCACCAACGTTCCAGGGATTCAAGTCGGCGAGTTGCTACCGCGAACGGCAGCGATGACGGACAAGCTGGCCATCCTCAGAGCGGTTGTCACCGGCGATAACGCCCACTCGTCGAGCGGCTACTACATGATGACCGGCGTTCCGCACCTCCCCATGAACCGGGAAAACGCCAACCCAGGCCCACCGAACGATTCACCGACGATGGGAGCGATCGTCTCTCATTTGTCGCAGCGTTCACACACGCTCCCTCCTGCCATTCGATTGCCAAACCACATCTATAATACTGATGGTTCCGTTTGGCCCGGCCAGGATTCTGGTTGGCTGGGAGAGGCAGCGAATCCCTGGCTGTTAAGTTGCCAACCCGCAGCGCCCGACTTTGATATTCCTCACTTTCGATTGTCAGCCGACGTGTCGATCGATCGTTTGGGGCAGCGACAAGCATTGCTGCAGCAACTCGAAACGCAGCTTCGACAATCGGAAAATCAAGCAACGTTTGGCGGCTATTCGGACCAGCAGCAACAAGCATTCAATTTACTGAGTTCCGCGCAGGCCAGAGCAGCATGTGACCTGTCGCAAGAATCAGAAACCGTTCGCGACCGTTACGGTCGTAGTCAGTTCGGGCAAAGCGTGCTGCTTGCGCGACGATTTATCGAAACGGGCGTCGATTTTGTACAAGTCAATTGGTTCCGCGGTCCCGAGGAACCTCCCGACGCCCCATGCTGGGACTCCCACGCCAGAGAATCCCTACGATTAAAAACCGTGCTTGCGCCGCCATTTGATCTGGCGTTCAGTGCGCTGCTTGAGGAACTCGACGATCGCCGCATGCTCGACGATACGCTGGTTGTTTGCATGGCTGAGTTCGGACGCACGCCACGATTCAACAAAAAAGGTGGACGCGATCATTGGGGGCATGTTTTTTCGGTCGTGATGGCCGGTGGTGGCATTCGTGGCGGGCAGGCCTATGGTATGTCCGATAAACACGCCGCCTTCCCTGTTGATGGTATCGTCCATCCAGAAGATGTTACGGCGACGATCTTCCACACGCTGGGATACCGCCAAGAAACGAAATTGCGTGATGGATTCGGCCGGACCGTTCCCATCAGCCGAGGACGCATCATCGAGTCGCTGCTGTGATTGAGGCCGATTTGTTCTCCGCCACCAAGTTGATAAACAGAATGTGCGTGACAGTCGGTCGTTAAAAATAGGCCCTCTGACCGATTTGTACCCTCGCACGATTCGCGTGATTGGCACTCGGGTCGGAGCAAACTGTTCTTAAGTATGCACATCGGGTTAACCGGCAGGAGACGGATCATGGCAACTTCAATCGATCAATCGAAGTACGGGAGACCGTCGGATGGCAATTCGCTGTAGAAACGAATGGCAACTCGCGTCCCACGGATTCGCGGTGTCGGTGATTCTGGCCGCTCCGATGGTAGCCGCCGCACAATCCGACACGCCGCGCAAGTTGGTTTCACCGACAGATCAAATTTCAGCATTGGTCGCTGCGCTGAACACCGACGTCGCCCGTAACCCCGATGAGAGCACGGCAGACTGGCTGAAGCGGCAGTGCCTTCATTTGCTTGAGACTGCCGACAAAACCCTCAAACATCCCCAGGCCGAATCAGAACACATTGGATTGGCTCGAGAAAGAAAGTTGACTGCGCTGGCGGTTCTCGGTCGGCGCGAACCGGATCAGTTCGCTCGAAGCCTGCAGGAATATGTCGACGAATTGAACCAAGTCGTCCCGCGATCTCCATTGGCGGGCACAGCCACCGCACGTCTCTTGGATTTGAAAATACGTCAGCAGAACAAACCGATGATGGAATTGTTGGACGAGGTGTCGATGCTGGCGGCAAACTATCCAAACGGACCGCAGGAAGCATCGCGGATATACGTCGCCTTTGCACGTCGGGCTCGTTTGGAAGACGGCCACCTCAAGCGAGCCAATGTGATTCTGAATCACGGCGTTGCGACTTTGAAAAATGACGACGCGAAACGCCTTGCCCAATGGCGTAACCGCTTCAACCTGCCGGGACAACCTTGGCCGCATCAATGGGTCACGATTGACGGTGAAACTTGGGACTACTCGAAAAGCCGCGGCAAAGTTGTGTTACTCTTCACATGGTCAACAAGCTGCGTCCCTTGTATTGCCAAATTCCCTTTGCTGACGCAGTTGAACGATCAATTCTCGGAACAGGGATTCGAACTCGTCACCATCAGTCAGGACGAGCGAGCGTCCGACGTCGTTGAGTTCATGAAAAATCGGGAGCTACCACTGGGAATTCATGTGATGGAGTCGCGAGAGTTCGCCGACGAATTCGGACATTCACCATTGTCCGATATTGTCATTCTCAATCGGCGCGGGGAGGTGGCGCACATCGACGAAGGGGACCCTTCGCGGGAGAGCTTGGTGAAGAAAATCACCCGCCTTCTCGGTCCATCGGAGTGACTGCGATCATCCGAAGGCATTCCGACAACGGGAGCCGGACGAGTTCTCGCCCGAAGCTCTCCCTGGGCACATGGCCGCCAGCGAACTACGGTGCAGAAAGAGTGACCCCGAGGGGATTTGAACCCCTGTTACCGGATCGAAAGTCCGGCGACACCCCCCAAAACCTGGCTAGGTCAGAATTTCATTTTGCGAATTCAGTCTCGAGCGTAAGTCGTTGCCATCGTTGGAATCGCAAATGGTCTTTCTTGAGTCCAATTCTGAAAAATCACTAGGTGCGCAACCTAGTCAGATCTTTCGACCAATCGGTAGAAAATCGGTCGGTGAACTCGCTGACCGCAGTCGAGTGATGACTTGAATTTCGCTCAGAATGTTCGTCGACCTGCTCGACGGATTGGTCGCCGCCATCAACATGTTTGCCTGAAGATCGGAACTATCGACGGCTGTCGCAATCAATGATTCTGTATGAGATCGTCATCCAGACATGTCGATCTCATTTCGCTTCGATGTATTTGAACCGAGCGCAGTTAACGACCGAGCGGACCGGGGGGGGCCCTAAATTCTATGAGCGCCCGGCCTCTGGACCGAGCTGTGAGGCGGACGCGTTT
>JANQRQ010000357.1 GCA_028284485.1 Planctomycetaceae bacterium
ACAGACACACGCTTTTCACGATCGGCGTCGGCGACTTCCATCTCGCGATGGAAACCCGCACGTTGTTCGCCAACCTGTTGTTCCTTGTCGAGTTCGGCGACCTTTACAGCCCGCTCGCGGTCGGCCGTTCGAATTCCAATCTGTTGAACTTTGGTGGCCTCGGCCACTTGAACCTGCTTGTCCCGCTCGGCTTCGGCGACGCGAATCTCGCCCAATTTCTCCTGCTCGGCCACGTCGCCGCGCGCCTTCTGAACGGCTTCCGATGCGGCTTTGCGTCCGATCGCTTCGATATATCCTGATTCGTCCGTGATGTCGGTGATATTCACGTTGATCAGCACGAGGCCGATCTTGCGCAGTTCCGGTTCCACCGAAGCCTGAATCGCATGCAGGAACTTATCCCGATCGCGGTTGATGTCTTCGATTTGCATCGAGGCGATCACCTGTCGGAGCTGACCGAAGATAATATCTTCCGCTTGTTTTTTGATCTGCGGTGTATTCAGGCCGAGCAGACGGATCGCCGCATTCTGCATGACGCCCGATTCGATACCGATTGCGACTGTAAACACACTTGGCACATTGACACGAATGTTTTCGGCCGACAGCGCGTCTTCCAGCGGAATCTCAATTTGGATCGGCTCAAGACTCAGATAGTCGAAATCTTGAATGATGGGCCAAACAAATCGGCCACCGCCGTGCACGCAGGTCGCCGACTGCCCCGATTGTACGCGTCCATAAATCACGAGTACGCGGTTACTGGGACATCGTTTGTATCGTTTGACGGCGAATATGACGAAGCCGATAAACGCCAGCACCACCGCGAGCGCCGCCAGCATGTAAAACATCTCTCCGCCTTCGGAAGGTTCCCCGCCCGAACCAGTCTGCGCCAATAACAGCGGAATTCGTGTCAACTGATCAAGATTGAACATGTGCGTTCCCTTCCAGACTTGTTTCGTTGGCCTTCGCCACTTCGACGGTTTCCGGCGAAACAACTTGCAGAACAACGATCGGTGTTCCCGACGGGAGCGGTTCGCCCGACGTCACAGCGCGGTATTCCATGGTACGGTCCTGCACGTCGACCGTGACCTTTCCGACCCCTTCGTTTTTTCCAGGGATGGCTAAGTAGACCGATCCGCCTAGACCAATGGCCCGCTCGATATTGACAGTGCCGTCCGCCCTAAGATGATGCAGGCTTTGCATTACCCAGCCGACGAGATACATCACGACACTGCCGGCGATGATCGCAATGATAAAGGCGTGCCATCGTTCAAACTGCCGGCTGGCGCCGAGGCCAACCAGACCGAACACGGTAACTGCTGACACGATCGCTCGAAAGCTGAGCATGCCGACAAACCAGGCGCCGCCATGGTCGCCCGCATCTCCGGAAATGTCGTGGTCATGGATTCCATCCATATCGTGCAAATCGACGTCCTGGCTGAGGCCAGTCAGCGCCAATAAAAACTGCACGACCATCAGCGATCCGGCAATGATGGCACAGTACGTGTAAAACTGTTCCATGGAATCTTTGTCCCGGGAGATCCGAAAACGAACCGCGAACTGTTAAAGGAACCGACAAACTAATGTCATCAAGAAACTGACGTGCCGATGTGTCAAAAGGCGACTTTCCATCCTCTCGATATCGCCAGGTGAAGTCAAACACGTTGTCTGAGCTGTGCACGATTTCGCCCAATTACGGCAGCGACATGGAAATTCCTCGCGCATGGGAACCGTGTTTCGATGATCCACGGCTATGAACGGCGAAATCCGTAGATTGGATCACAACTTCGCCTGAGATTTCGCGTTTTCCCGGCGATGTGCCGTATCGATCGACCCGGCAAACGATTGAACAACTTTGAACCGCGCCGTCGTGAAGCGTTGGTCAGCATAAGGCGGTTTGCTGTTGCAGCCTATTGAGCCAACCGGACGCACTTGAAGCACGAAATACCGATCGACATAGGCTGCCAGGCACAGCGCCAGTGGTCACTCCCTTTCGACGGCCCATTGTTGCAATTCTTCGAGTGACACAAATTCCAATGCCGAAATGTGTGTTGCCTCCAGCACGATCGGTGCCGCAAACCCGGCATTGTATGCCTGCTTCCAGCGCTCCACGCAGACACACCAGCGGTCTCCCGGTTTTAAGCCCTCGAAACCGTATTCCGGACGCGGGGTCGAAAGATCGTTGCCCGCCTCTTTCGAGAATTCCAAAAACTCGGCCGTCACTTCCGTACACACCAGGTGCAACCCATGGTCTTCAGCACCGGTGTTACAGCAGCCGTCGCGGTAGAACCCCGTCAACGGGTCAGTCGAGCATGTCTGCAAATCTGTTCCCAGCACGTTCTTGGCAGCCATGATTTGGTCTCTTTTAAGCTGTTTCAAAACCGACTGATGCTTCGCGCTATCATTGACAGTATACAGTCACTGACAGTCGTGAACTCAGTTCCTGAAAGACTTAGAGAGTTGCCTTCTCCGCATAATATTCAAAACGAAAATGGTGTCAAAGTATCGCGCAAAAAATGACCGGCGGGCCAGTTTCGACGCAACTTCAGAACCGGTAGTCAGAAAACGACAGTAAAACTGCGAACGTATTATAGATCCCGTGAATCACCATGGCGGTCACCATATAGGGGGCACCGTCGGCCAGAACTGGTTTTGTGTGTTTGTCGATCGTCGCTTGCCAAATCTGCACTAGCCCGAGGCCGGCGACCAGCGAACAACCCATGTGCAAGGCAACGCAAATTGTCCAGCGCCAGGTCACCAGCTGTGCAGACGGATCGCGCACATAAACCGTCAAATACAACATATTCTCGACCGCAGCGAACACAAACGCCGCTGCCAACACGCACACGAGAATCTGCTCGCGCGACTGAAAGTAGAAGGGCCTCTTCTCGACAATCCACAACGCGACGGCTACTTTCATTATTTCTTCTATCACGGGGCCAAAGATCGCAATCATGGTAAACTGAAATGCCGACTGACCACCCCCGGTCAGCGCGCCAATCAAGGCCCAAGGTCCGGCTGCCAATGCTGCCAAAGCGACGATCGTCCAGGAGATGGCAAATCCCGTCTCTTCAATACGTCGCTCGAGCCAGCCGGCGTACGTCAAGCTATCGGCGGGTCGAGGTCCTGTCAGTTGGGGGGAGAGGGCCGGCTCGTCCCAAACGGTGTGCTCGACCTGTTCGTCGTCATTCGCCGCGGGGTTTTCAGTGAACTCGGTGGGACGATCGAGCGGATCGTTCGGGTCAGCTTGAAACCCACCGCCCCGCAAATGCGGTTCGTGTTCAATACCGGGATCGCGATTGGGACTATTCATGACGCATGTGGTGCGGCGTGGTACGCCGTCCCGCTGGCAATAATGGCAACCATGGCGACACGCGTTTGTGTTGAGTTACCCCCGACATCGGCGGTTTGAAACCGAATATTGCAAATGGCATTGTAGCCCAGGTTGCGGGCCTGTTCTTGAATGCGTAGCTTCGCTTCACTGCGAGCACGTACCAATAGCGACTGGTAGCTGCCGACCTCGCCGCCGAAGATGTTGCGCAATTTGGCGAGAAAACTCTTCAAATAGTCGGTGGCAACCACCACTTCCGCAACCACCATGCACGGCGGACTATCTTTCATCGTTGCAGCTGGGAACGACTTCACTTGCGTCACCAGCATATCGGACATCGCTTCCTCTCGATTTGCAATGTCGCAAAAATGACTCCATTCCCGATGGCGACCGACAAACAGACCCAAACTCATCAGGAATAAGAAAATTCCAAATTTGATCGCGTATTCGGTCAACGGATCCATACTCGGTTCCCGGCTCTACTGGGATTAGTATTCTTCATCCGGCACAACAACGACAGCCGTGCCATACGCATATAGCTCAGCAGCTCCCGTCGTAACGGCGCTGGTCGTAAAACGAACGTTGACGATGGCATTGGCCTCGAGTTGCTCGGCTTGGGCCAGCATGCGCTCAGTGGCTTGTCGTCGCGATTCGGTCAACAGCTCTGTATATCCTTTCAGTTCTCCGCCGACGATATTCTTAAAACCGGCGGCGATGTCGCGGCCGGCATGTTTGGCCCGCACGGTATTTCCTTGCACGAGCCCTTTAACTTCGACAATGCGATAGCCCGCAATCGTTTCTGTATTGGCGACAAGCATTGTGTGACGATTCCAATTCCAATGAGGGACGGACCAAAATGACGTATTCTGACTCAAAGTGATCACATCGTTAAGAACTCGTTGCCGTTGTTCATCGAGCGACGCAGGTCTTTCCTGGTTGTGGCCTAGGAAATCTCAATTGCCTTGCGGTGTCAGTTCTTTCTTCGAAAGATTCCCGTCGGAATCTTTGTCGTACTGTTCGAAGATTCGCGCAGGTCCTTTGAATTCGGCCTTCGTGACCTCGCCGTCGTTATTCGCATCGTAACGCAAGATACGGGTGATCATGCTTCCCCGGTTGCTACTGTTTGGCTGACGAGAGGCGTTTCGCGGCGTTGTAGTCGGTGGATTAGCGATCGCCTGGATCATTTCGTTCGTGCTCCACGAGGGAACCTTCCGGCCATTGAGTGCCAACAGCGCACTGAACCAATGGTGAGCCATAATCTCCGCGCCCATTTCATTCGGATGAACTTTGTCTTCCCGGAAGGCTTGCGGCCAGACTTTGCTCGTCGGATCCCAAACATCGGGACCAGCGAAAACGCCGTCTGGTTTCGACTTCAAATACTCTGCCAAAGCCAGCCGCTCGTTGCCGATTTCTGGTTCCATCGGCTTTTTGTAGATATGCATGGCGATGACCAACGCATCGGCGCCGTCCGCGAGAACCAAATCGGCATACGTTTTGATCGCCGCCGCCCCTTGCCCAATGTGCTCGGTATCATGCGCGTCTTGAATTCCGGCATTCCGGTCGCCAAAGCACCATTGCAATGACTGTTGGGCCAAAACAATCGTCGGGCCGCTTTTTTCTTTGAGTAACGGTCGAAGTTTGCTCAGCCACGCGTTCCGTGGTTCGCCCGTTTCGATATTCATCCATTTGGCAATCGGTGTCCCGCCGGCCGTGGCCGATTTGACTTCGATCACCCGCTTGCCGTCGAAATACTTGTCGAGTTTTCGCTGGAGTATACTCGGCCACAATCGCGACGTGGAATAACCATTGACGACAAACGTGTGGGGTGTGCCATCGAACCAGCTCAATTCGCTCGTCGCGTCCTGTTCTGCCCATGCCGATTGTCCTGCGATCAAAAGAATAAGCACCGCATTTGGGGTTGTTCCAAGGCGTAGCATGACTCGGCTCCTGATAATGCCAATGAACGTGTCGACACTCGATTTTGAATCGCACTCGTTTCGTGGAGATGCAGTCATCTGTTGAGCGTTACTGCATCAGCCGCGTTGAATTACCAGATCAGATTGTGATGTTCCTGACTTTCAAGATCCCGCAACACGCCTATCATATGCGATTCGGTCTTGGAGATCCTCAATTGTTTGCACGCATCCATCTGCAAGCACGACGTGGTGGCAATCCTGCTCTGAGATCATACACGGCTACTGTCAGGAATCGTCGCCGGACTACTTCTGGGCCATCTTCGAAAGATATCGGTCGGTTCCTCTAAAATGCCCACAGCATCTGCTAAGGTGAGTTTTCGAATTCAAAGGTTCCAGGTGTGCTCAATCACAATCCATCTAGCGGATCAAAACAGTCGACGGTCCATGTCGCCGAAACGCCGCAAATGATTTTGGCGGACCGATTGACGAAACAGTTCAACGGTACCACAGCTGTTGAAGACATTTCGTTTGAAGTCAGCCAGGGTGAGGTTGTCGGAATCCTGGGCCCGAACGGTGCCGGCAAAACGACGACGGTTCGCATGCTGACCTGTTTGATTGCTCCTACGTCAGGTGATGCACGCGTTTGTGGCTTTCCAGTCGGTCCGGCGGACAACGATATCCGCCGCCGAGTTGGCATTCTCACCGAGACTCCTGGTTTGTACAGCAGCCTGAGCGCCTTCCGAAACCTGGAGGTCTTCGCACGACTCTACGGTGTCGACGATGCAAAAAAGCAGGTGGAGAAGTATCTCAAGTTGCTCGACCTTTGGGACCGCCGCAACGATGCCGCCGGCAACTTCTCCAAGGGAATGAAGCAGAAGTTGGCGATCGCGCGGGCCCTCGTCCACGAACCACGGCTGATTTTTCTCGACGAGCCGACCTCGGGCCTCGACCCACAAATCACCAAGAGTATCCGCAATTTCCTGGCGGAACTACGCTCGCAAGGCCGGACGATCTTATTGTGCACGCATAACCTCGACGAAGCCGAGCGGCTGTGCGACCGAGTCGCGGTTATTAATACGCGACTGTTAGCATTGGACC